>CAXTFS010000301.1:0-4384 GCA_964243395.1 uncultured Acidobacteriaceae bacterium
GGCCCATATCCAGCAGGTTCAGGTACGCCACGGTCGACACGGCCAGGATCCACACGCCGTAGCCGACCGAACCCAGGTGCCGCACAACAAAGGGCGTCAGGAAGAACGGCACCACCATGTTCACGGCCATGGAGGCCCAATTCATGCCTACGTTGATTACAAGTCGTTTCTTACTGGCCATGAGCGCCTGTGCGAGTCCATCTTAGCAGCGCGTCGAGGTCCGTTCTCCGTCCTCGGCCCGCGTCCGCTATCACTCGAATGCCAGACTACGAACTTCTCTGGGCACCATCCATAGCCCAAATACGTCATGTTGTGCCCCTGGGGATTGCCGATAAGCTAAAGCGGTACCCATGCGCGTTCTGTTCTGGTTCAGTCTCGGCGCCGTCCTCTACACCTACGTGGGGTATGCGCTGCTGCTCAAAGTGCTGGCGCGCATGCGCACAGCCCCCGTGCGGGCCGCATCGATCCTGCCGAGCGTCTCTGCTGTCATGGCTGCACGCAATGAGGAGAGCAATCTCGATCAGAAGCTGAGCAACCTGCGCAACATGGAGTATCCACGTGATCTGCTGCAGATCGTCGTCGCCTCCGATGGCTCTACGGACGGCACCAACGCACTGCTGCTGAACCATCCGGAGGTGACACCCGTCCTTCTCCCGGTCGCTGGTGGAAAGGCGAACGCCTTGAATCACGCGGTCCTTGCGGCGACCGGCGACGTTCTGGTCTTTCTCGATGTGCGCCAATCCGTCGATTTCGACGCGATTTCCGCGCTGGTAGCCCCCTTCGCGGACTCTGCAGTCGGCGCCGTGAGTGGCGAGCTTCATCTTGAAACAGCCGACGGCCAACCCTCCCCGGATGCGCTCGGGATCTACTGGAAGATCGAGAAGGCTGTGCGCAAGCTGGAATCGGCCACTGGTTCCGTGGTGGGCGTCACCGGGGCAATCTATGCCATGCGGCGCGAACTCTACGTTCCAATCCCCCCAGGCACGCTGCTTGACGATGTACTCATCCCAATGCAGGTCGCTCGCGCCGGCAAACGTGTTCTCTTCTGCGAAGCAGCCATCGCCCGGGATCGCATCTTCCGGCAGCGAGGCAAAGAGTTCGGCCGCAAGGTCCGGACACTCACGGGCAACTACCAGCTCCTCCGTCTCGCGCCCTGGTTGCTGACAGCCGGGAACCCCTTGCTGTTCCGATTCATCAGCCACTAACTCCTCCGTCTGGCGATTCCCTTCCTGCTGCTGCTTTTGCTCTTCACCTCGGCGATACTCAATACGCCGCTTTACCGCTTCGCGTTCGGTGTACAGCTTCTTGTGTACGGTCTGGCACTTGTGGGGACTGCGGCACCGGGGACAAGGGGGTGGCGCCCCGTGTCAGTGGCGTATACCTTCACCATGTTGAACATCGCGGCAGCCCTTGCGCTTTACAATTTTCTTGGGAGTCGCACCCGCTGGGCCTGAGGTCTTCGGCGGGCGTCGTTGCAAAACTATGGGAACAGGCATTGGCCACTTCATTCCGTTAATCGCTTACCTGGGTTTCTGGGTTGCGGCGGTCCTGTCGATCGTGAAGAAGCCGATCTACGGCCTGTACTACATGATTCCGTTTCTTCCCTACCGGACGATGCGGGACCACTTTCTGGACTGGCCGCTCGGCGGCAACGTACTCACCATTCTTGTGATCGCCGTGCTGGTCGGCGCGATCGTCCACGGCAAACGACTTCCGAAAAGCCGCCTGCCGTGGATCTGGATTCTCTTTGGAATCTATCTCTATCTCTCCATGTGGCTCGGAACGGCGATGGTGCCGGGAACACCAGCCCCTGTTTGGCTTGCCGATGCCAACTTCGTCACGTGGAAGGACTACATGCTGATGCCGCTGATCCTCATCGAGGCGGCCATGGTCATCGAGGATCGCAAAACGGTACGCAACGTCATCATGCTGGCTGGTTTTTCCGTGCTCATGATCTCGCGCAGCTCTTTGATGGACAGTCTCTCCCGCAGCTGGACCACCTTTGACGAGGACAAACGCAGCGGCGGTCCGCTGGGCTACGGCTCGAATCAGACGGCAGCATTTCTGGCACAGTTTGCTCTATTTTTCTGGGGCTTCGGCCAGTTTCTCAAGCGCAAGAAAGCCAAGGTTTCAGCCTACTTCCTGGTTGCCGTCACCCTTGGCGCCACGATGTATTGCTTCTCCCGCGGAGCGTACCTCGCGGTGGTCGCCGGAGTATTCATAATCGGCATCGTCAAGGATCGCAAGCTGATCGTGATCGCCGCGGTCTTCCTGCTTACGTGGCAAGCCGTCGTGCCGGCAGCAGTCACACAGCGCATCAATATGACGCATGACGACAACGGCCAACTGGAAGCTTCAGCGCAGGAGCGGGTTGATCTCTGGACCGACGCTGAAACAACGATCCTCCACTATCCCATCTTTGGAACAGGTTTCGCGACCTATCAGTTCGGCGAGCACGTCGACAATCTCAAAGACACGCACAACTACTACGTCAAGGTCCTGGTAGAGACAGGCTTGATCGGCTTCGTCTTCGTTGCGCTTCTGCTTCAGGCCATGTTTTCGCTCGCCTGGCGTATCTTTCGCAAGGCGCAGGACCCGCTCTATCGCGGTCTGGGCCTTGGACTCTTTCTTTGCCTGTGTTCTCTGGCCATCACCAACATCTTCGGCGACCGCTGGACCTACCTGGAGATCAATGGCTTGCTTTGGTTAATCGTCGGTGCTGCCATTCGCGTCGACCTCTTCATCCGGGATAAGTCCGAGGATCTGTCGACGATCGCCGACGCGGAAACCGCACCGCCCCTGGTCTTCGCTTCCTAAGCGGCACTCCACGCATGTCCAGCATCGTTCGCTTAGCCGGTGGCCCGGCACCCGCCGACCCGGACACCTTCAACCGGTTGCCGCACGTGCTGCTTGTCGTCGATGGTTTCCCCAGGTCGCTAGGCGGCGGAGAACGCATCCTGTTACGCCAGGCCGCGCTTCTGCCAATGTATGGCTACAGGGCCTCCATTCTCACGCTCGCCTGGCACCCTGAAAGTTCCTTCCAGCCTGCAGATGCTCCCTGCCCCGTCTACCTGCTGCCCCTGCAAAGCGCGTATGGGGCAGCAGCCCTGCGCGGCGCCGCGGACCTGCGCCGGTTGCTTCGGCAGGAAAACATCCGCCTGGTGCAGACCTTCTTTGAAAGCTCCGATCTCTGGGCAGGCATCGTCACGCGTGCCGCGTCTTCCGCAAAGCTCGTGTGGAGTCGCCGCGATATGGGTATCCTCCGCGGCTCGAAGCACCGGGTAGCCTATCGTTGGCTTCGCCGTCTGCCCCACGCCGTGTTTGCAGTTTCCGAGCAGGTGCGAGCGCATGCGATCGGTACCGATGGCATCGACCCGAGCAGGGTCCACACGATCTATAACGGCGTCGATCTGCCAGCGTTTCGGGACAGTGTCGTTCCGGCTGCCGCTGCCTTCACGAAGGTGGTGACGCTTGGCAACATCCGACGTGTCAAGGGGCACGACCTCTTTCTGCGTGCGGCTGCCCAGGTCCTACGTGTCCACCCGAAGATGATGTTCGAGATTGCAGGTGAGGTCCTGGACCCTGACTACATGTGCGATCTGAACAGACTCGTCGAAGAACTCGGGATCGCGGAGAGCGTACGTTTTCTCGGCAAGGTCCCGGATGTGCATGCGTGTGTGGGTCCCGGCTCTTTGTTCGTCCTGCCCTCACGATCCGAAGGGTTTTCCAATGCCCTGGTGGAAGCGATGGGCAGCGGCGTGCCCGTGATTGCGACAGACGTCGGTGGAAACGCGGAAGCCATTCAGGATGGTGTGACAGGTTGGATCGTCCCCTCCGAGGATCCGGACGCGATGGCAGGGGCGATTCTGCGTGTACTTGCCGAACCGGAGCAGGCCACACGCATGGGGATGGCCGCAGCATCCGCTGTGAGGCAACGCTTCTCCACCGAGGCGATGATGCATGCAGTTGCCGAGGCGTACATTGCGATCCTCCGGTAACCAGCATCCGGCACCGTCATCAAACGTTGGTTACCAAAGATTAGTAAAAAGCGTTTGACTACAACTTTCGTTCAAGTATGATCAAACCCGTTCGGTCCCTGGTCCGTACTACTCCAAGAGGCGCAGTTACTCCGAGTGGGTACGAACTAACGCGATAGCGTTAGCTACGGCCCGACAGGTGTACGGGACATGTATATCGGAGCGCGCCTGTATGGCATGGCTCCTGTTGCAGGTCAGCTGGGTTTCGCCGCATCTTGCGGAATTGATTTGGAGGCACTATGAAGAGCTTTACGAAGATTCTCGCCCTCGGTGCGGTTTTTGCCGCATCCAGTTCCTTTGCACTCGCTGACTCGCTGACGGGTACGTTCACCCTCAGCGGCAACGAT
>CAXTFS010000302.1:0-4364 GCA_964243395.1 uncultured Acidobacteriaceae bacterium
ACGGAGCGACTGGGCGCCGGATCCGCAACGCCCGATCCCGAAGTTCAGCACGCCACACCGCGTACCGCATGGCGTAACCCTGGTTGGCCGGTTGTTCGACGAAGGGACGATTGTGGCAGCGGGGATGGCGCTGGAGACGGCCTTCAACGTCGCAGGAGAGCGTCCACCGGGATTCTAGGCAGGCGCTCCAACGCCGGTCGCAGAACGAGCTCGTGAGCCACCAGAACACCGCGCAGCGTAAGGGGGAGAACCGCTGCAGCGATGGCAAAGAAGGGAACCGAGTGGGGTGTGTTCCCGGCGAGTTCGCGGGCGCACACCACCGGCCACATGGGCACGGCGCAGAGGGCCGCCGTCAGCGGAATGCGCCAGAGCAGGGAAGCGGCGCGACGGCACAGCGTTGGCTCATAGACCCCGGTGAGCCAGAACGTCACACGCCACAGCGCTAGCAGGATGACGTCGACGAGAAGGGCGCGGACGGAGACCTGCAGGCCAAGGACCGAGTTGACCGTCAGCGATCCGTCGGCCGAGGTGTTCGTCAACGTCACCAGCAGCACGGCCAGCATGGCGAAGGAGTCCATCCCCTTTACGGCAGGCCGGGACAACTGCCGCATCAATCGTCCGGACTGGCGCCCGGTTGGTGAACCGGCCTCGGTGGTTGCGCCAACTCGCGTTGGGAAGGACAGCACTTTGAAGCTTCCCTGGGTGGACGGCGGCGCCGGCAGAGCATGGTGGCTGAAGGACGGTGTCATAGAAAGTTCTCCCACCCGCTTCATCGGCGAAGGTGAGAATCCCGTGATGCCACGGAGGTGGTGGCAAGCGAACGTCGGTTGTAGCTGCCTCCCGTGGGTGTTCCCGGGCAAAGCAATGGGCCAGCTCACGGCGAGCTGACCCAAAATTGCTGCCGAGACCGAACCGTTACTCGGTCTCGATCTTGTCCCGCCAGGGCGTAGCCGCCCCCAGAGCCTTGTTCACATTTTCGATATTTTCGACGCCCTTGGTATCGAGCCACTGCTGGAAGGCCTCCGTGCCCTCGCGCGCGAAGACGGCAATACCGTCCTTCCACGTGGCGCGTCCGCAAAGAACGCCGTTGAACGCCACGCCCGACTCGGCGGCCAGCTCCAGCGTTTCGATGAAGACCGGGTTGGACACGCCGGCCGAGAGATAGATAAACGGCAGGGTGGTGGTCGCCGCCGCAGTGCGGAAGTGCGCCAACGCTTCGTCGCGGGTGTACGCCGCCTCGCCCTTGTACGCGCGGGTGCCCTGGACGTACTCCATGTTGATCGGCACCTCAACCTTCAGCACGTCCACACCGTATTTCGGGTTCGAGAACTCGGTCATCGAGCCCTCAACGACCGACGGCTTCTTACGCGCGTAATCAAGAGTGTCTTCCTTGCCGCCATTGGCGTCGTAGCCGACAAACTCGAGGAAAAAGGGCAGATCATAGGCGCGGCACTCGGCGCCGACCCGTTCGATGAACGCATGCTTGAGGTCGTTCACGGCCGGCCCTTCGAAGGGGCTGTAGTAGAGCAGAATCTTGATGCAATCGGCCCCGGCTTCCTTCAGACGAAGGACGCTCCAATGATCCAGCAGATCCGGCAGGCGGCCGGGAGTGGCGGAGTCATAGCCGGTCTTCTCATACGCGAGCAGCAGGCCCTTCCCATGCCGCCGCTTGGTGGCAGGCAGGCCGAACTCCGGATCAAGCAGAATGGCTGACGCGTGCTGGGTGAGCACGTCCGTCACCATCGCCTTGAAGACCTCAAGGTCATGGCCATCGGCGGAGGCGCCGCGGGCGGATTGCAGCGAGTTCAGCAGTGATCCACGCTGGTCCATCGCAGCGGCAGCGATGACGCCGCGTTCGTTTGAAACAGCATTGAGCCCTGCAAGCTTTCCTGGTGTCAGCTTCATCGATCTATCCTCGCATCTTGCGCGTCTGTTCATCCTTGCGCGTCTGAGTGTGTCCCGCGCAGCGACCCCGCACCTTCACTCGAGGCGCCGGAAGCGGTCGCTCTCACCTGTGATGCAGGTTTGCTTCGAGCGAGGCTACGACTGCCGGAACGCCGTCCCGAACGGCCGGAACCCACCAGGGCCGCCGCAGGGCTAGGGCCGCAGTTGTTCTCGCAGGGCGTTCGCCATTTCGACCACGCGGCGCAGGGTTGGCTGCAACCTGGGACCGGCCTGGCGCAGGGCGATCTCGGACTCGAGCATCAGGCCGGTGAGGGATGCATTCAGCTGGTTGTTGAAGGAGAGCGCCGCGGCGGCGCGTGCTCCGCGCTCATCCTGGGCGCGGCGCAGCAACGTGGCGCGGGCCTGCCGCACGATGCGGTCCGCACTGCTGATGCCGAAGTTGATCTCCAGCACGGGAGCACCGCCTGCAGCGGCATAGAGCGCGTCGGCGGCTTCAGGATCTGCGGCGGTGACGGCCCCCTCGGTGAGGACCAGGCTGAACTCTTCGTCCCGCAACCGTTCAAGGCAGGTTTGCCTGCAGGCGCAGATCGTTACCCGCGCATCCAACGCCACCTGCAGCGCCCCGGCAACGCGTGAGGCTGCAGGCTCGGCAGCGAGCAGTAGGAGGGACGGGGATGGCGCAACCGGGGGGACCGGTGCGGAGGGTGGCTGGAGCTTCGGCTCGGCGGTGGTCGGGGCCTGAGCCGCAGCCTGAGCCGCAGCCGGGGCCGCAGTTTGGGCCGCATTGGGGGCAACTAGGGGATCAGGCGTCGTCATCGCCAAGGCCGTACTCCTTTAACTTGCGATACAGCGTTGTTTTCCCGATGCCGAGCATCTTGGCGGCGCGCAGCTTGTCCCCGCGAAGCTGCTCCAGGGTGTTCAGAATGGCCTGCCGTTCCAGTTCGGCGATCGGAATGACCGGAGCGCGCATCCCCGGCCCGGGTTCAGCCGCGAAGGCCGCCGGCACCTCTGCGTGCGCCTGGTGATGGTGGTTCTGCAGTGCGCTGGGAAGATCCGCCAGGTGCAGGACGGGACCGCTCGAAAGGGCTGAGGCGCGCTCCAGGCAGTACTCCAGCTCGCGCACGTTGCCGGGCCAGTCGTACTCCACCATGAGCCGGATCGTCTCGTCCGAGCAGGTGTACAGGAAGCCGCGCTCCCCACGGATGCGTTCCAGGATGTGCGCCGCAAGCAGGGGGATATCGCCCCGGCGCTCCCGCAGCGGCGGGACGCGAACGTTCACCACGTTCAACCGGTAGAACAGGTCTTTGCGGAACCGGCCATTGCCGACCAGGGCGGGCAGATCACAAGTGGACGCTGCAAGAACCCGCGCCCTCATGGGGACGGGATGAACGGCCCCAACCGGCCAGATCTGCTTTTCCTGCAGGGCGCGGACGAGCTTTGCCTGCAGATCGAGCGGCAGATCGCCAATCTCATCGAGAAACACGGTGCCGTCGCCCGCGGCCGCAAGCAGACCCGTCTTGGTGTCGCGGTCACCCGTGCCGGAGCCCGCGTGGCCGAAGAGCTCGGCTTCGAGCATGGCGGGCACCAGCGCCCCGCAATCCACCGGCACAAAGGGTTTTGCGCTCTCCGGGCCATTGACGTGAACCGCGCGGGCGACGACCTCCTTGCCCACGCCGCTTTCGCCAACGATCAGGACCGGATGGGTGGTGAGGGCTACCTTGGCCACCATGCGAAACAGCTTTTCCATCACCGGGGACTGCCCAACCAGCATGCCCGTGCCGTTCGCGGCCAGAAACTGCTCACGCAGTGTGCGGCTCTGATCGGTCCACTCGCGCCGGTCGGCCGCACGCTCCAGCACGGCAGAAAGTTCCTCCATGGTGAACGGCTTGGACAGGAAGTCGCCTGCGCCGAGGCGCATCGCTTCGACCGCCGAGGGTACCGTGGCAAAGGCCGTCATCATGACTACCACGGTGCGCGGATGCGAGGCACGGATCTCCTGCAGCAGGGCAAACCCGCCGCCGCCGGGCAGCTTGATGTCGAGCAGAACGAGGTCGGTTCCACTCTGGCCGAGTTTGTGGCGCGCCGCCGTAACCGAGTCCGCCATCTCCACCAGGTAGCCGAGATTGTGCGCGATCTCCGCGCAGGCGTGGCGCACCGGCGCATCGTCTTCGACCACAAGCACGCGCAGGGAGATCCCTGGCTTGATCCACTCGGGTGCGGCCTGCAGGCGTGCACGGGAGGTTGCGGGTTTGGTGAGAGGCAGGACGGGAACGGGACGAGGCATAGGTCTCCACGCGGGTGCACCCTCCCTTGTCCTGGCGGGGCGTAACGGATCAGGCATGCGACGCCTCCGGCCAGTGTTCCGCTAAGGGAACCCCGAGGCGGCGATGGTGACAAGACGAAAGGTTCCGTGCGGCCGAGGTGCTCAACGGTTGAGCCTGCATGGGATCGTGCTCCGG
>CAXTFS010000303.1:0-4357 GCA_964243395.1 uncultured Acidobacteriaceae bacterium
GGGTAGCTCCTACGCTGCGTAACCGGGCTGCGTAAGCTGCAGCCTCCTCCCGCTTGTTGCGCGCGGCCGCGGTCTGCAACGCGAGAAGAAGCGCTTGCGGGTTGCGTGGCTGCGCCGATAACGCGCGCTGAGCCGACAATTCCGCCAGGTCCGGCCGGCCCTGATCCAGCCAACGCGGCACTTGCTGCATCAGCAGGTCGATAGCAGAGGGTGAGGCAGCCGGAAGCTGCGTCGCCAGCTGTGCTTGCGAGCGGGGCTCCTGTGCCCAGGCCGGCATGGCGATCAGACCGAGGAGGAAGGAGAGGCGCCTCATAGCCGGGAGGTACGCGCACGCAGGCGCATTGCCGACCGACGCCGCAGCATCCAGAACAACGGCAACCCGAGCAGGCAGGCCGCAGCCAACAACACCAAGGCCGCCCGTTCGGGTCGGTCACCCAGCCAGTGCTGAGGCCACAGCCATGGCGGCAGGCTCCCGACGTCGTAGCCCGAAGCCGTGCGGAACGAACTCGTCTGTCCCGACTGCACGAGGGTGAGATCGCCTTGTACTAGCGCGCCACCCTGTGAATCCTGCACGGCCGCAACGACGGCGGCGACAGCGGACGGCGTCATCCCGGTTACCGCAACTACGGATCGGCCAGCGGCGAGGTTGCTTTCCCGGCCAACGATAACGCCCAAGCCCTCACCCGCTCCATCAAGCGCCAGGCTGGCGCGGGTGCGTTCGTTGCTATCGGGCGCGTTCGTGAACAGCGCACGAATGTTCTGAAACGCGTCCGGCAGGCTGAGTGTGAGCCGGCTATTGCTCACCTGGAGTGGCCCATCCCGGAACAAGCTGTTGAGCGCGGGCGAGCGGCCGAGCGCTCCGACAACCAACAGGTCGCGATTTGCTGCGGACTGCAGCGACGCCGCGCTTACGACCTGCAAGCCGGTCGCGGATGCACCGGTAATCGAAGACAGGAAGCCGGTGAGGTCCAGAAAGGCGCCGGTCTCGACGGTGCTCGGATGCTCCGGCAGCACGGCGGCCGTGCCCGACAGATCGGCGAAACGCGTAAACGGGAATCCGGAACTGGCGAAGAAGCCAAGGTTCGGCATTCGCGCATAACGCCAAGCGCGGCTAATATCAACGGTGCTATTCGGGTCAATGCTCGCCTGGATGCTTTCGGGGATTGCCACGCATTCGCCGCGCGCCAGCGGACGCATATCGAACCGCAACCGTAGTTCATCGCGACCGAGCATCAGATAAGGCGGGAGCGCGACACGACCGGTCATTGTGTCGCTGTGCAGACCCAGTTGGCGCTCCACCCATTCGAAAATCCGGGAATGGTCCTGCGCAAGCGGCAACGAGCGAAGGTAGGACTCGGAAAGAGAGACATCGAGGCGCGATACTGCGACGTCGACGATCGGACCCGGCGGCGCGCGATATTGGACCTCGACCGGAAAGCCGCCATTGCGCCATGTGTAAAGGTCCGGGGCGGTGCGAAGCGGGACGCGGATTGTGGCGGGCGTGTAGCCAGAAGCCTGCAGTTCCGACCGGTCCACGAGGTCGCCGATCAGCACGGGCCGGTCAGGTGGCAGCCAGCGCGGAGCGACATAGGGAGCGCGTGGCGCGAGTTGCGGCGCTTGCACCAAGGTCTGCTCACCCGAGAAGCCGTTATGGCTCGCTGCAAGGGCGGTTGCTGCTGTGGCCACATCGGCCTCGGATCGGCCTCCGATCACCAAAATAGTGCCGAGCGGATCAGATGGATTGGGCACTACGGCGAGACCCGGCCCATCCATCCGCGGCATGACCAGGCCTTGCGTTTCACCGTTGACCGACAGCAGCACTGCATTACCACTGGAGGGCACGGTTCGGCTGACCGGGAAGCTGGCCCCACGATAATCAGCCAGGACAGCAAACCAAGAAGCAGCGACTGCCGCCGCCCGCAGACCCGCAGGGCCAGTGCTCTCGGGAACGACAAAGGGCAGCACCAACTTGTCCTGTGTGACCCGGCGGTCGAAAAACGGCTCCGGCAGCCGGCTGAGATCGCGCGTCTGCGGCAGACGCGCGATCCGCATCGTCAACGTCGAGAGGTCGGAAATATTGGCCCAGAGCAGGCCGGATAATGGGTCATTGCACTCGGTCGTGTAGCGGCCAGTGAAGCGAAAATTCAGCCGGTTGCTTTCCATAAAAAAAAGCGGGTCGAGTGGGATCTCGACCGGCCCCAAGTTCGGCCGTGCCGGGTCGATCCCAACGGTGCCGACCGCTTGATCGTTTAAGGTGACAGCAATCTGGCTCAACGATGGAAGCAGCGCCGGCGAGACAGCGCCGGTTACGCGGAGCGTGGCCGAGGTCACCAGTTCATCGCTGCGCATACCGAATAAGACACCCTGCAGGTCCGAGACACCGTGCATCTGCATCGGGCTGCGAAGGCCGAGGTCCCGGAGAGTGAGCTTCACCTCGCGCGTGCCTTCGTTGCCGGAGGTGGGCGCCGCCAGTGTCGCGGGGGATGCCGGCACAGTAATCGTGGGCAGCGGCGGTGCTGCGGACGGCGGCACGACCTGCACGGGACCTTGCGCTAAAGCGGGCGATGTGAGTAGGACGCAGGCCAGGATCGTTGCGGCCGTCTTGACCCGTTCGGCTGCTTGCACTTGCGAGAAGCGGGGCCTGATAACGTCAGAAACGCGCGCCGCCTGCGGCACACCGACAGGCTGCCGAGCCGGAGACGGCTTGGAGACCGTAAACCGATACTTGCGGAACACGGCGCCGATCGTCGCTCTGACAAGGATTGCCAGCGACTGCAGCGGGCGATCTTTCGGCCAGTGGTCCCAATGCAGCCACGCGTTCGGCCGGCCAAAGAACACCCGCGCGATCGCGGCTTCCTCGACGAGACTGGCCGCGTTGAACAGGACAAAGGCTTGGTCGTCCTGCCAGCGGACCAGAGTCGCAGGGACGACGATCACCTCCCCGCAGGTCGCGAAGGATATCGCCACTTGATCGCCATCGGCCACGTTCAGCGGCCGCTCAAGGGTGAGACGTGCTCCCGAAAGCGAAAGGTCGCTGCTCCGCGCCCGAACCCGGCTTTCCCCAGAGACAACCAGCTCGACTTCGATGTCGGTCTCGACGCGCGCCCGCGCGCGCGCCTGCTCGCGTTCCCGGCCGACCGCAACCGAAGCCGAAACCGGGACCAAGCACAGCCCACACCAAATCGTATTCAGCAAATATGCCTGGAACACCAGCCCATCGGTCGTACTAATGCCCCACACGCCGATGCTAAAGCCGGTCAAGAGAAGACAAAGCAGCACGATGTTTGGCCAGACCACGCGCAAGTCCAAGTAGCCGTGTTCAACTGTGCCGCCTTTGTCGGTGACGTTGAACTTACCTTTGGTCGGGTCCCACAGGGTCAGAATCGTCAAGGGGAGGAGCGACAAAGCCATGACCGTTTCGTAGACCTCGCTCCAGAAGGAGTGACGGTTGCTGCCGTTGACCCGCGAGGTCGTCCCGAAGGTGTGGAACATGTGTGACCCGGCATAAGCGATAATCGCCAGCGGTGATGCGGCGATAATGTTCTGGCCAAAAAACAGAAAAGCGAGCGGGGCTGTCAAAAAGACCAGCCGCGGCAACGCGAACAGGAATGAGAAGCTTGAGGCGAAGTAGCAAGTTCGTTGCAACAAGCTCAGGCCGCGGGCAATGGGTGTACGCTCCAGGCGCATGATCTGGATCATGCCTCGGGCCCAGCGCAGCCGTTGCCCGACATGCAGGGCGAGCCGCTCGGTGGCCAAACCCGCTGCTAAAGGCACGCGCAAATAGGCCGTTCCCCAACCGCGCTGCTGCATCAAGAACGAGCAGTGGCAATCTTCCGTGACGGTCACGTGTGGCACGCCGCCGACCTCCTCCAGCGCCTCACGGCGGAGTACCGCACAGGAACCGCAGAAGAAGGCGGCATTCCATAAGTCATTGCCTTGCTGAATGACTCCGTAAAACAGCAGGCCCTCGGTCGGCACCCGTGCATCACGGGCGAGGTTCCGCTCGAATGGGTCGGGCGAGTAGAAGTGATGAGGCGTCTGCACCATCGCCAGGGTTGCGTCACGCACCAGCCAGCCCACCGTCATCTGGAGAAAGGCGCGGGTGGGAGCGTGGTCGCAGTCGAAGATGGCGATGAACTCGCCATCTGTGTGCCGCAGGGCGTGGTTGATGTTGCCGGCCTTCGCGCCATTATTGTCGGGACGAATGATGTAGCCGCAACCGCTGGCTTCGGCGAACCTGCGGAAATCCTCGCGCCTGCCGTCATCGAGAATGTAGATGTTTATTTTGTCTCTTGGCCAATCGAGATTAAGGGCGGCCAGAACGGTTGGACGCACGATTTCGAGTGCCTCGTTATAG
>CAXTFS010000304.1:0-4355 GCA_964243395.1 uncultured Acidobacteriaceae bacterium
GAGAAGGCCAGCACTACCAGCAACGCGGTCGTAAACCAGGCCCAGACGGTGAGCGGCAGCCGCTGCCAGGTCATACCCTCGCAGCGCAGCTGGACCACCGTGGTGAGTGTGTTGACCGCGCTCAGTGAGGATGCGATCGCGAATACAGCGAGGCTGGCAAGCCAAAGATCAAGGCCGTAGCCCTGGCCGGGGCCGGCGAGCTCTGTCGCGGAGAGTGGCGGATAGCCGGTCCAACCGGAGATCGGCGAACCACCGGGCACGAAAAAGGCCGACAGCAGGATGAGCAGGGCTGCCGCCGTCAGCCACATGCCCAGCGCGTTCAGTCGCGGAAACGCCATGCGCGGAGAGCCAATCTGGGCCGGCAGGATCAGATTGCCGAAACCGGACTGCGGGGCGACAGTCATGACGAAAAACAGCATCAGGGTGCCGTGCATCGTGACCAGCGCGAGATATTCCTCGGGCAGGATCGGTCCGTGCAGCGGCAGCTGCCAGGCGGGCCAAGCCAGATGCACTCGCATGATCAACGACAGGATGGTACCTAGCACCAGCGCGACCGCGGCAATCAGTAAATAGCCGAACCCGACGGCTCGATGATGCGTAGACACGATGCCGCTGAGCGCTGACCGGCGCGGGACGGCCGCGGGTCTGGACGGAGCCGCGGGCTTCATGGCCGCCCTCCCGCGTTCGCTGCCGCAGCTGCTTCATGCTGCGTCAGCCACGCGTCAAACTGCGGCTGCGGTAGCACCTGCAGCACCGCCTGCATGCGGTAGTGACCCAGCCCGCAAACCTGCGTGCACAGGATGCCGTAGGTGCCCGGCGTCTCGGGCGTGAAGTGGATGTGGGTGTCCTGACCCGGGATGGCGTTCTGCTTCAATCGCATGGCCGGCACAGCAAAGCCGTGGATGACGTCCTGTGCGCGCAGCGTAAGATCGACCTCGCGACCTGCCGGCAGCACCAGCTGGCTGCTTACCAGATCGTCCTTGCCGTAAGCATCGCGAGGATCGATGCCGAGCGGATTGCCGGCACCCGCATCGACGAGCCGCAGAGCTGTATGGCCAAAGGCGCGATCATGGCCCGGATAGCGGAAGTACCACACGAACTGCATGCCCGTGACTTCGATCTGCATGGCCGCAGGGTCTGCGCCCGTAAAGCGCTGCTGCGCCCAGAGCTGCTGCGCGCGAATGCCCAGCCAGCCGAAAAGGAACGTCAAGGCAAGCAGTGGAAGGTATTCCAGTGTGAGCTTGTGGATCGGACGCGGAGCACGTCGGCGAAAGACCAGTCCGGCAAGCAGTAGCAGGTGCATCAGCGCGAGCAGTGCCAGAACAATCCAGAGGTTCAGCAGTAGGTGCCGGTCCAGCGCCGCACCGTGCCGAGCCGCGTCGACGGGCAGGTGCCAGAAGCGGTCGCTCGCCGGGATCGTCTGCGCGGGGGGCACAACTCAATTGTAGGAGCGTGCGGCAGGTGGCGCGCCAGGCTTTGTTCAGCGGTTTTCGTCCGCTGCGTTCTGCACCATCATCAGGAAGAGCTGATGTACGCGACGATCCTCGCTGAGCTCCGGATGAAAGGTGGCCGCGAGGATTCTGCCCTGGCGCACCAGCGTGGGTGAGCCATCGCGCGTGGCAAGGGTTTGGACCTGCGGGCCGAGTGCCGTCAGCCGCGGCGCGCGTATGTAGACGGCCTCCAGCGGACCGCCGGGCAGCACAGTCTCTTCGAAGCGAATGGCCGAATCGCTCTGCCGGCCGTACCCGTTGCGTTCCACCGTGGCGTCCAGCACGCCGAAGCTGGACTGCGGCGGATTGGTCACCTCGCGCGCCAGCAGAATGCAACCCGCACAGGTGCCGAAAACTGGCCTGGTACGCACAAACGCGTTGAGGATTTCGTAGAAACCGGCACGTTCGAGATGCTTAAGAAAGGTGGTCGACTCGCCACCAGGAATCACCAGACCGTCCAGGCCGTCCAGGTCTTCTGGCTTACGTACAAGCCTGGATATGGCGCCAAGTTCCGCCAGCCGTGCCGCATGGACACCAAACGCCCCCTGCAGTGCGAGAACACCGATCTGGACTGCAGTCTGCGTCACGATGTCCTCTAGGGCGTGTTGGCTGCCTGCCGCGCAGCCGCGCTGCTGGTGATGGTGGAGGCACCGGGCAACTGGCTGGCGTTCCAGCCGCCGCCCAGCGCCTGGATCAGCTGGACGGCTGCGGTCATTTCACCGACGCGCAGCGTGACCTGTGTTTGCTGATTCTGCAGCAACGTCGTCTGAGCCGTAATCACGTTCAGGTAAGGGTCGAGTCCCGTCTTGTACCGTTCCTGCGCGATATCGAGGTAGCGCTGTGCTGCATCGATCGCCGCGCCCTCACGGGACAACTGGTCGGAATCAACACGAATGGTGGCGATATAGTCTTCGACCTGCTGAAACGCAACCAGAACCGTCTCGCGGTAGGCCGCGACGTCCGCGTTGTACTGCGCGGTGTACTGCGCGACCGTTGCTTTGCGCAGGCCAGCGTCGAAGATGAACTGCGATGCCGAGGCGCCGGCTGACCAGAACAGCGCTGGAACCGAGAACAGCGTGGTGATGCTGGAGGACTCCAGGCCACCGCTGCCGGTGAGGGTCAGGTTCGGGTAGTACGCTGCCTTTTCCACGCCGATCAGAGCATTCGCTTCCGCGAGTGTGCGCTCTGCGGCCGCAATATCCGGGCGGCGTTGCAGCAGCTCGGAGGGCACGCCGACGGGAATGGCCGGCACGGGTGTAGTGAGCTGGCGAATGGGCATGGAGAAGTCCGAGGCAGGCTTGCCGATCAGTGTGGCAATGGCGTGCTCGTAGATGGCGCGGTTGCTGGCAATCCCGGCACCGGATTCTTCCGCGTCGCGCAGCGTGACTTCGGCCTGCGCCGTGGATTCCGGGCTGTCGATACCGGTCTCCACCAGGGCCCGCGTCAACTCAAGTGCCTGGCGATCGGCCTGCACCGTCCGATTGTAGAGATCCTGCAATGCGTCCTGACCGCGAAGCTGAAAGTAGTACTCGGCCAGGTCAGCCTCTTCGGTCAGGCGCTCATTTTCCAGATCCGCGGCGCTGACCTGGGCGGCGTAGCGGTACTCACGAATCTCATTGCGCACGCGCCCCCACAGATCCGGCTCCCAGGAGACGTCGAAGGGCAGGGAAAGATCGGTGGAGGTGGAGCCGGTGCTGGTCGCGACCGATCCTGTCCCCGTTCCGGTGCCGGTTCCGGTCCCACCCGATCCGGAGGTGCTGCTGATGCCGAAGCCACGCAGGGCTGCTGGCGTCTTGGCGCGCTGATAGCCCGGATCCACGCTGAGTGTCGGGTAAAGGCTGGCGTTCGCCTGACGCACCAGAGTGCGTGCGGCCATAAAGTTTTGGAAGTACTGCGCGATGTTCTGGTTGTTGATGTCGAGCTGATCTTCGAGCGTGTTCAGTTCAGGCTCATTGAAGATCTCCCACCACTTACCCTTGATCACGGCATCCTGTGGGTTGGCCGGCCGCCAGGTGCCTGCGGAGACGTTCTTGTACTCCGCCGGCGCACCCTCTTTGAACGCGGGCGGGGCAGGCTGGACAGGAACGACATACTTCGGCCCGACGCGGCAGCCGTTCAGGCCGGCAACGGCGGGTAGAAGCACCGTGGCAAGCAGGACGTGCACGCCGGATCGGAGCTTGGAAAGGCGATGTCTCATGGGCGACCGTCCGTTCATGCAGGCTCCTGCGACAACAGGGGCCCATGCTTGGCTCCCTGCACCTTGAGTCGGAGACTGTCCATAAAGAGATAGATGACAGGGGTGGTGTAAAGCGTCAGCGCCTGACTGACAATCAGGCCGCCGATGATGGAAATGCCGAGCGGCTGGCGCAACTCCGAGCCTACACCGCGGCCTACCGCCAGCGGCACGGCGCCGAAAAGGGCGGCGACAGTGGTCATGAGGATGGGGCGAAACCGCAGGATCGACGCTTCGAAGATCGAATCGCGGGTGTTTTTGCCTTCGTTACGCTCCGCATTCAACGCGAAGTCGATGACCATGATGCCATTCTTCTTGACGATGCCGATCAGCAGAACAATGCCGATGATCGACATGACATCCAGTTCCGTGTTCGTGATGAGCAGTGCGAGCACAGCGCCGAGACTGGCGGGCGGCAGCGTCGACAGGATCGTGATCGGGTGAATCAGGCTTTCATACAAAATGCCGAGCACGATGTACACGGCAAAGATGGCCGCAAGCACCAGGTACGGCTCGGTGGTGAGTGACTGCTGGAACGCCTGCAGCGTTCCTGAGTATTGCCCGTGCACGGAGGGCGGCACGCCGAGGTTAGCCTGCAGCGCCTGGATCTTCTGGGTAGCGTCACCCAGAGA
>CAXTFS010000305.1:0-4337 GCA_964243395.1 uncultured Acidobacteriaceae bacterium
GGCCAGACCGGATGAATTGTCCGCCAACCTCGCAATTGACGGCCTGAGAGGCAGTTATGACGTACCATCGTTTTTGCGTCGGAAATACCGGCAAGTTGGCGGATTCGAGTGAAAGCGGTTTCGGCCGTGCCGCATCATGTTGGCGGGGTTCCCGCGTCCAAACCGCGTTCCCGTCTAGACCAACAAGGTCGAAAGGAGAGCCTATGAGTGTTCCGTGCCTGATCAAGCCCAATTTTGTGGTCCCGCTGGACGAAGGTGCGCGAATGATGGGGCTGAAGGCTGGTCACCCTGTCCGCTTGGCCTTGGAACGCATCTCCTACAATCTCGAGGCGCCTACCCCCGAGCAGGCCGGGTGCCTGAGATGAGCGCTCCCGTGATGGACTCGAAGCCCCGCATTGCTCTCATCATCGGCTCGACAAGGCGCGGGCGCCTCGCCGACAAACCGGCCCAGTGGATGCTGAAGCAGGCGCGGGCCCGCGGCGACATCGATGTGGAATTGGTGGACCTGCGCCATCACCCGATACCGTTCTTCGACGAGGCGGGATCAAACAGGCGGGTGCCCACCCAGGACCCCGAGGCGCTGCGCTGGCAGGAGACCATTGCCCGCTTCGATGGCTTCATCTTCGTGGTCGCCGAATACAATCACTCTCTCACCGGCGTGCTGAAGAACGCGCTGGACCAAGCCTATAAGGAGTGGGTTCGCAAACCATTCAGCGCGATCGGCTACGGAGGCGTGGGTGCGGCTCGCGCCATCGAGCACCTGCGGCTGATCGGTATCGAGCTGCAGATGGTTTCGACCTCAGAAACCGTTAATATCGGCGGGGCGGACTTCATCGCCATCTCTGCCACCGGGGGTAACAAGCCAGTCGAGGACATTGAGGCGCACCTGCTGCCTACGACGAAACTGGCACTGGACGAATTGGTGTGGTGGAGCCGCGCTACCATGACGGCAAGGGCGCTGGAACCCCCGCAGGCGTAGAAGTCAGGAGCGCATTTCACCATGCCAGACAGGCAAGTGTGATGGTGACGCGCGGCTCTCTCAGACTTAGCTGATAGAGTGAGGAGATCAGAGCCGTGTCGCGCAAGCGCTTCGACGCGTTTCGTTGGTGCCTGCCCGAGGTGGTCGACCCTGCGCAAGACGCGGTTGCTGCGAGTTCGGGCGGCACTCACAACCTGTCAAGATACAGCAAGATCCACTCAGCCGCGTTGAATTGGCTAGATGACAGTGGCAGCACGAGGGTACGTCCTGCAATCCGATCACGTCCTCGATGATATGCCACCCGGCTTGGCCCATGACCATCACGGCATGCTCGCCTGGTCGGACGGTGGCGGCGAAAACCGCCCAGGGATAATTGCCACCTGCATGCCGACGGTCGAGCTCTCTGCCGCGACACTACGCGCTGGCGCATTGACTTGGACATGTGCGCCGCCTGATAGCCGATACTCTAACGCCCGCGTCGCCTCGTCGCAGAGATCGGGCAACGACCAGGCCGACAAGCGCGTCTCCTCCACGTCCTGGCCATCCAGCACAGTCTGCCGCAGTTTCGTCATCTGCTGACCGTCCAAACGAGGCTTAGCGCCGGGCCGCCGACGGTGGTGCGGTCCGCCAAGCCCTCGTCATTGTAGCGCACCATAGCATCGCAGAACGCCTGCTGCTCAATGCCAGCAAGCCTAGCCGCTTCTGCCCGTGTTCAGACCAAAACCGAGCCACAGCCAACACCAAAACACACCCGAGTTAACAAGGGTGCTGGCCGATATGGCCGGTAAAAGCCGCAACACGGCGAAGTCGCGCGAAAGCGGTGCCGGACCTGCAGCGTCATCCTTGGTGTTGTTCCAACGCCCAATCCGGATTTCAGCCGAGCCGACGAGCTCGAAAGGAGAGCCATGGATGTTCCGCGCCTTACTAGACCTAACCTTCTGGCGCCGGCTCCGCCCCGTTGGGCGATCGCGTTGGAAGAGCACGTCCTGGTGCCCCAGCAGTTGCTCTACACGTGTCACAAGGAACTGATCTGCGCTAACTGGGGCTACGCGTGTGAGACCGGCACGCATGCGGTGCGCGTGCGGGTCGGTGGCGTCTTTGATCACTTTCCCAGCGCGAGTAAAGTCCTTGGTCACAACGGCGAGACGCTGCCGTTCGCGGCGTGGCGACTGCAGCATCGGATGGAGTTCAGCCCCGGCAACGACAGGCCAAAGAAGCGCATCCAGGATTACCTAAAGTATAGCGTTTATACAACGATCTCTAGTGAATGGGCTGTGCCAACACTCCTGTGCACAATGCAGGTACTGGATACAGATCGGATCCTGATCTCGGTACACTATCCGTTCGAGACTATGCAGGATGCCACCGAGTTCCTAGACAACGCGCCGATCGGCGAGTCCGATCGCGTCAAGATCGCCCACGACACCGCCCAGACGCTTGTTAGGCTGCCGGGAACTGTGGCCAGAACCTCCCTTGCAGGGCATGAGACGGAGCCTGGACAAGATCGTACGTCCCGGCAAGTTGGCTAGCAGCTGCATCATGACCAGGGTTTGCATCTTCGGCGCCGGCGCCATTGGCAGCCTTTTAGGGGCTGCCTCAATCCGGGGCGGCGCGCAGGTTTCGCTCGTCGCAAGAGGTTTCAACCTAGCCGCCATCCGAGCGCGTGGACTTACCGTGCGCACGCATGCTGGGCTCGACTGGCATGTTCGTCCCCAGGCGGCAAGCGACGATCCCGCCGACCTGGGCCACCAGGATTTCGTGCTGGTCGCGGTGAAATCGGGAGCGTTGCCGCAGGTGGCGGAGGCGATCACGCCTCTGCTCTCACCCAAGTCAGCCGTTGCCTTCTTCATGAACGGCATTCCCTGGTGGTACGGAGACGGGATGTCCGAGGCCATCGAAAGGAGAGTGCGCGACACGCTGGATCCAAGCGGGGCGCTGCACAGATTCGTCGGGGTCAACCGCACGATAGCAGGTGCCGCCTATGCTGCTTGCACCGTGGTCGAACCAGGGATCATCGAGTGGGCCAACCTTAGCGGTAGGCTCGTGATCGGTGAACCGACCAGAAAGATCAGTCCGCGGGTAGAGGCCCTAGCCGACCTGCTGGAAGCAGGCGGCCTCTCTTGTGAGACGACTCAGGATATACGTGCCGCGATTTGGCAAAAGCTGCTGATTAACTTGGCGAGCGGCCTGATTTGCCTGCTGACCAGGAAAAGCATGCGCGCTAGCTTCTCGGACCCCGTTCTTAGGGACGTTGGGACCGTCCTGGTTCAGGAAGGACTGGATGTCGCGGCGGCCGTACTGGGACATCACTTGCCCGTAGGCGCGGAGGAAGTGATCGCCGGCATTCGTGCGATTGACCACAAGCCTTCAGTCCTGCAGGACGCCGAACTGGGCCGGCCGACTGAGTTCGACGTCCTCTTCGGCCTGCCGCAAATGTTTGCGCGCTCCACAGGCCTGGCTACGCCGACGCTGGACCTGATGATCGCACTGACCCGGCAAGCTCTGTGTGCGACCGCACCGATCGAGCGTGGTAGTCGTGAAAGACAATCGCCTGCCTACCTCCAGCCATCTCGAAAACGCTGCTTAGGAGATTGCATCACATGACCGAAGCAGAAGGCCGCGACGTGCTTCTGGCTAACTTTGCCAACGACCTCGAAATCTGGCGAAGGTCTCTCGGGAACTACGGGCCGCTTAAAAGCTGAGAAGGCCGCATCCCAACCGTGTCCGGAACAAGAACTGCAGGCTGCGACCGAGAGCGGATGCCATGCTCCGGCTTTTCAAGTCAGAACGAGACGACCATTGGTCGCCCTTGCTTCAGGAGTTTTCAGTGCAGGTTCAAGGACGATGATGATGAGACTGGCTAAGTCGGTTCTGAGTGCGGTTTTGGATGGAGGGCGGCATGATGACTGATCTTAGACTTCGAACCGGCAGCGCACGGCGGGGGTGTGTCGGTGCACGTGCGTTCATTCGCGTGCCGTGGTCGGCCTCTTATGTTTCCTGAGTGCGTGTGGCCGACAGGTATTCGCGTGCAACGACGCGGTTGGACCGTATCCTTTCACTCGGCCGACCAAGCCTGTAATTCCGGTACTTTGGCGGCGTTGCCTGTCGCAACAAATAGCGGCAAGTGACCTGAGGACCGCCTAAGATGCCGCAGGTTTCCGGCTGTACTCACTGCGACTCGACCCTAGTCCTCTTCGATGGAGGGGGAAAAGCCGGAAGTATCTCGGCTCCCTCAGCCAACAGAAGCGGGCGCCTCGGCCTGACAGTCAGATCGAGAAGCAGAAGCATCAGTTGCCTTGAGAGGTAACAGCGAGACAGTCGAGATGCATCATCTATTACAGCCGGCCCTGGTCTACGG
>CAXTFS010000306.1:0-4310 GCA_964243395.1 uncultured Acidobacteriaceae bacterium
CTCCGCCGGCAGCTACGGCGCCACGGCGACCGAGGTGTTCCAGGAGGGGCTACGCATCCCGCCGCTCAAGCTGTTCAAGCGCGGCGTGCTGAACGAGGAGGTGGCGGCGATGATGCGCCAGAACGTCCGGCGCCCCGACATGCTGTGGGGCGACCTGCAGGCGCAGCTCGCCTCCCTTGCCATCGGCGAGGCCAACCTGCGCCGCATCGCCACCCGCTACGGTGCCGCAACGCTCGTGCAAGCCTGCGCACAGATCCTGGATGGGTCGGAGGCCGCGATGCGCGCCATGATCGGGCGCATGGCGGACGGGCGCTACGAGTTCGAGGACTGGATCGACGACGACGGCCTGACGGACACGCCCATCCGCATCCACGCCGCCATCACCATCGCAGGCCAGGAGATGACCGTGGACCTGTCCGGCTGCGGCCCGCAGGCGCTCGGCCCGATCAACGCGACCTTGGCCTCGTCAGGTTCGGCGGTGTCGTACGCCGTCATGGCCTGCGCCGACGAGCCGATCCCCGCCAATGCCGGCTGCTACCGCCCCGTCCGGGTGATCGCCCCGGAGGGCAGCATCGTCAACGCCCGCCATCCCGCCCCGGTCGCCAACCGCATCGTCGTCAGCCATCGCCTCGCCACCACCTTGCTCGGAGCGCTGCACCAGGCCGTGCCCGACCGCATCCCCGCCGCCTATTATGGCGTCTCCTACGTCTGCACCTTCCAGACCATCGGCACCGACGGCTGCCGCGACGTCCTGGTCGAGATCGAGGTCGGCGGCGGCGGCGGCCACCCGGAGGAGGACGGGCCGAACGCATACTCCTGCGGCATGCACAACAATGCTAACATCCCCGTCGAGATGATCGAAAGCGAGCTGCCAATTTCGATCACGCGCTACGAGCTGCTGCCCGGCAGCGGCGGCGCCGGGCAGTTCCGCGGCGGCCTCGGGCTGGTGCGCGAGTGGCGCGTGGACTGCCCGGAGGCCGTCTTTACCGCCAACCTGGAACGCTTCAAGCATCGGCCATACGGCCTCGCTGGCGGCGAGCCTGCACAACCCGGGCGCCTCACCCTTCTCCGGGATGGCGAGGCCATTCCACTCGCCTCCAAGGTGGGTAACCTGCGGCTGCGCGGAGGCGACGTGATCCGGCTGGAAACATCAGGCGGGGGCGGCTTCGGCGACCCGGCAGCGCGTGCGTCTGAATACCAGGCGCGCGATGTGCAATTAGGGTATGTTCATGGGCCACTAGCTTCAGCAGCACGGTAGCGGGTCACAGACAGAAAACCTCCGCCAACTAGCCCCCGCATTGGCCGGTCATCCCACCATCGGAAAGCGCGTAGCGCCGAGGCGATCCAGAAGCCTGCGGAGCTGCGCCGTCCTCCCCTGGAACACGGCGTCGTAAGCCCCGTTCAGGGAGAGGAGGGGCAAAAAGCCCCTTGACCCCTTCTACGCCGCACCTGCGGTGATGAGCGCGTCAGGGGTGGAAGCCGAACGGCCGAGCGCGTAGCCCGAGAATCCGGCCCTGGAGAAACGCCCGGTTCGAGCCATCAACCGGTAGGACCGGGTCTTCGGATTGGCCGCTGGCTCGAAGCTGCCCACGCGCTGAGCGCTCGAAGCGCGCTTTTTACCGGGTTTCCATGAGCTCGCGAGCGTGCTGGACGACGTGATCCGGATCATGGCGTTTCGACAAAAACCGGCTGCCAAGCGGTATTTCCTCGGGAGCTGGCCGCGCTCTTTCCGATGCCACAAGCAAGTGGGACCCAAGGCCGACTCGACCTGCCTGGCCTATGCCGCTGAGCACCTGCGTGCTCAAGGCCAGCCCTTGCCGGATGCGCTGCTGGCCGACACATCGCCGCCCACCTGCGAGCACGTCGGTTTCTCCGGCAACTTCTTACGGGACAGCACCGCCGCCGCCACTAAAAACCAACGGACTCTTAACCTGGGCCGGAGCAGAGTGGCGGCGTGACCCACTTTCCCAACCCGTTCACCCCTGGTGCTGTCTATAGGACAACCGACGCTCTGGCCCTCTTTTGTGCTGGCGTGTTAGTAGATGTGATGCTCAAGACAACTTTGGCTAACTGGTTTTTGCCCTTCAGCCGGCGCCAGGTCCGGCCAAAGCTCATTCCGCACGGCCTGAAGGCTCGACATATCCTGACGTCGCGGAACTGCAAAAATGCTATATCATACCTCGCATGGCAGGTATTCCCGACCCTGACGTCTGCCCCGTGACAAGGGTCGCACCCTCGAAATCATCGCCAAGGCCTGACTCTGCCCTGTCGATCTGTGACCAGAAACCGATACACATCCCTGGCTCAATACAAAGACGCTATAATATTAACTCAACCAATCAAAACCAAGCAGCCGTCTTCAAAAGCTGCGCGCTTGAAGGTCGCCGGTCTTTTAGGACAAACCCCACATGCCCCGGTTCACTCGGCTTGCCACCAGTCCCCCGGTCGGACTTGATCCGATGGTTTGCGAACGGGAGCCGATCCATATTCCAGGCGCCATCCAGCCTCACGGTGCGTTGCTCGCTGTTCTTGCCGATAGCCGAATCATTACTCACGCCAGTGCAAACCTCTTCGAAATCCTGGAGCAGGCGCCTGATGCGGTGCTTGGCCAGCCGCTCGACCACATCTTTGGGGATGCTGCCGAGTATATCTTGAAGTCGACCACGCCGGGTGCAGAGACCCTAATCAAGCAGCAAACCGCACTGAACGGACAACTCCTTCGATTCCACGGGTTCAGGAGCGGGCGCCATGTAGCGATCGACATCCAACCGGTTCATTTGGACTCGAGCACGAAATCGCCCATGATAGCCGTGCAAGCGATCCTTGAAACGTTTGAGCGCGCAAAAAATAGGGCCGAGCTTTACCAAGCTGCAATCGCCGGGCTGCAGACCATCAGCGGCTATGATCGCGTGATGGTCTACCAGTTCGGCGATCGAGGCCATGGTGAAGTTGTTGCGGAAGTCCACGCCGCGCACCTCGAACCATACCTCCGGAACCATTATCCCACTACGGATATACCCTCGCAGGCCCGGCAGCAATTCCTTCGGAAGCGTGTCGCATCAGTTGCGGATTCAAGTTACCAACCGGTTCCGTTGCTGGTGAAAGCCAAGTTCGACGACGGCGAACCATTGGACCTGACCAGAAGTAATTTGCGCAGTGTGTCCCCAATTCACTGCGAGTTCATGCGTAACATGGGCACGAGCGCGAGCCTGTCGATTGGCTTGGTTTCGGGGGCAGACCTCTTCGGAGTTATCATTTGCCATCACTCTATGCCGCGCATCGCGGGACCTGATCTGCAAATGGCCGCTGACATGATCGGTCGAGTTGTCTCGTTGCTGGTGATCAGCTTGGGTGAGGCAGAAATATATGCCGAGCGCAATGCACGGAGCGCCACGCTGCGTGCGGTTATTTGCATGCTCGCAGCTCCTTTGTCGTTGACGGATGCTCTCGTTGCGGCCGAGCTAGAACTACTTCGTTTACTTGACGCCACAGGCGCGGTGATCCGTTTGGATGGGAGCTTACTCTGCCTTGGCACGACACCTCCACCGACTGTCACAGCTCAATTGCTGGCGATCATGGAGTCGAAGGCAGCCAAGACGGTGATCGCGATGGACAACGTCGCTCTGGCATATCCTGAACTGGTGGATTGCACAGTGGATGGAAGCGGCGCGCTATTGTCGCCCTTGTCCCAAGGCGGTGAGGATCTGATCCTTTGGTTCCGTCCGGAACTATCGCGTGTTGTGACTTGGGGCGGCAATCCGAACGAACATACTCAGGACTCGATTACCGGACAGATCTTGCCCCGGGCCTCATTTGCCGCCTGGAAGGAGACCACCAATGGTCGATCCAAGCCTTGGACAGGTGCCGACTTGGCGCTTTCCGCCGATCTGCGCCGGGCATTTGAGGAAGAGGTTGCAAAACGCGCAAGAGTAAAGCTCGCTTTGCTCCGCCAATACGAAAAGCTGAACGATAGCCTAGAGATCAAGATTTCGCAGCGTACAAAGGCGCTTGAAAAAGAAATATCTGAGAGGTTAAAGGCCGAGGCGAGCGAGATGGCTATGCGCGAGAGCGAAACTCGCTTCCGCCGCGTGGTGGAAGCCTCCCCCAACGCCATGGTCGTTATCAGCAGCAACGGGATGATCGGGATGGTCAACACCCAAGCGGAAAAAGTGTTCGGCTATCGACGCGACGAAATGCTTGGCAAGGCGGTGGAAATGCTGGTGCCGGAGCGATTCCGCAGCCACCACCCGGCGCTGCGGGGAGCATTCTTCAATGACCCGCAGCGCCGGGTGGTGACAGGGCGCGACCTG
>CAXTFS010000307.1:0-4307 GCA_964243395.1 uncultured Acidobacteriaceae bacterium
TCACTGCCCCTTAAAACGCAAAGTGTGGCGCTCTCAGGTTCGAGAGCACCACAGGTTTTGAGTCTCTGCTTGCGCGTGGGCCCCATCGCTTCACCGGTCCCTACGCGGCGTTAGAGCTTCTGGTGTTCTAGTTCTGGGCGACGACGAAGAGCTGCTTGCTGGAGCCGCTCACCTGCGGATCCGCCACGTGGTTGGTGCCGTACGGCAGCTTCGCGAACTGGGCTGCAATCGTGACCACGTCCCGAGGGGCTGTCCAGATACGTGTTGACCTGAAGGCTGAGTATCGCTTTTCGCTGCTTGTCGAACACAAGCGTCATCAGATTCGCCATGGTCTTTCATCTCCGCCGTTTCTTTCGCGACGACGTGCTGCCGCAGACGCCCGCCGCTCGGCGGTTGCGGCGGCGCAGCCCCGATGGGTGTCTTCTGCTGCTGTCCATCGGGGCCTCCCGAACCAGCAATCTGTGCTTGCGCGTCGGGCCGGCTACAGCAGCATGGCACCCTGAAAGGCCAAGCGCTGGTAAATGCTGACCATACGTTCCATCCGAAACTCATCGTGTCAGCCATCGACAACGATAGCTTCAGACCTATCTCAATAGCCTAGCGAGCGGTCCTTTTGCGGGTAACTGTCAGGAGGGATCCCTGATCTTCAGCCTCCCTTAAGCAAATCTGGCTATCGTAAGTGCGGATGTTGCTGAGGCCTTTCTTGATCGTTCGCGTGGCGTGTGCCGTTGGCACTGCGATGCTGCTGGGCGCTGCAGCGTACGCGCAGGTCGCCGCTGCCCGGTCCCTTTCGCCAGCCGCTTCGTCTGCGCCAGCTACCATTTCCCTGGACGAGGCCATCCGCCGTGCTGAGGCCAACGAGCCGGGCTTTGCCGCGGCTGCGGCGGAGAGCCGGGCAACAACCCTGGAGCGCCGGGATGCGCGTGCTGCTCTGCTTCCTTCCGCGAGTTACCACAACGAATTTCTGTTTACCCAGTCGAACCGGACGACGGCACAGACTACCCAGGGTGGGCTTGCGCAATCGCTGCCCGTGTTCATCGCCAACAACGCGGTGCATGAGTACTACAGCCAGGGCGTGGTAAACGAGACCGTCGGTCTGGCCCAGGTGAGTGCCGTTCGCCTGGCAGATGCAAACGCTGCACGTGCGCAAGCTGAACTTGAGGTCGCCCGCCGCGGCCTGGTGGCGACGGTAGTCACGCTTTACTACAGCCTCGGCTCCGGTGAGGGCAAGATCGCCATCGCGCAACGGGCGCTGGATGAGGCAGACCGCTTCGTTCATCTTACCGAGCAGCGTGAGGTGGGCCGTGAAGCCGCCCATGCCGATGTCATCAAGGCGCAGCTGCAACAGCGGGAACGGCAACGTGAGTACGAGGATGCAAAACTCGCCGCCGTAAAGGCACGGCTGGAGCTCGGCGTTCTGCTCTTCCCCGATCCGTCTACGCCGTATACCCTTGAACCCTCGGGTGCACCCGCGCTGCTGCCCGACCGCACCGGCATTGAAGCTGCAGCGCGCGCGAACAGCCCGGAGCTGCGCAGCGCCCTGGCTTCACTGCAGGTAAGCCAGGCCGAGACGGCCACCGCCCAGGCGGCGCTGTTGCCTGATCTTGCGTTGAACTTCACTTACGGCATCGACGCGCCACAGTTTGCGCAACGCGGACCGGAAGGAGCGCGCAATCTTGGCTACTCCGCCGGCGCGACGCTCGACCTACCGCTGTGGGACTGGCTTACAACCGAGCGCAAGGTGAAGGAGGCGCGCATCCGCGCGGGGGTTGCCAAGGTGGTGCTGACCGCAACGCAGCGCCGCCTGGTTGCTGACCTGGCCGAGTTCTACGCTGAGGCCGAGGCCGCTCAACAGCAGCTTGCGTCCTTTGACGCGAGCGTAGTGGCTGCCCGCGAAAGCCTGCGCCTCACCAACCTCCGCTACGTCGATGGCGAAGGCACCGTGTTCGAGGTTGTCGACGCGCAAGGCACGTTGATCACTGCTGAACTGGGGCAATCCGACGGGATTGCGCGCTATCGGCTGGCCCTGGCACAACTGCAAACCCTGACGGGAAAACTGTGAAACTCATGCCTCCCGCTTCCCTCACACGACGTTCTGCTCTCGTGTTCATCCTCCTGCTCTGCGCAGTCTTCGCTCCGGAAGGTTGCAAAAAACAAACTGAGAGCAATGCTGGCAAGGCTGACGACGCGGCCGTTGCCGTACAAGCCGCGCATCCGATCGTTGGCCCACTTTCTCAGGAGATTGCCGCGGACGCTATCTTAGCGCCACTCTCGCAAGCCGCGCTGGCTCCCCGGGTCAGCGCGCCCATCCGTGCCGAGTACGTGCAGCGAGGTGCGCGTGTGCACAAAGGGCAGCTGCTGGTGACCCTGGAGGATCGCGATCTGCAAGGGAATGCCCTGGATTCACAGGGAAGCCTGACCGCGGCGCGTGCGGCGTACATGACGGCTACGCAGGCCACCATCCCGGAGGACGAGCAGAAGGCTCGGCTCGACGTTGACCAGGCAAAGGCGAATCTGGATGTGGCAAGCCGCACCGCGGAGGAACGCAAACAGCTACTGAAAGAAGGGGCGATCGCCGGTCGCGACACCGATACGGCCGTTGCGAATGCGGTAGCGGCGCAGGTCGCCTACGACACAGCGGCGAAGCACCTCAGCAGCGTGCAGAACACGCTCGGGAAGACCAGTGCAGAGACTGCGGGTGCGCAGCTTACCTCCGCCAGGGGCCGCTATGCCAGCGCGGCGGCACAGGTGAGTTATGCGAGCCTGCGTAGTCCCATCAGCGGCGTGGTCACGGACCGGCCGCTTTTCCCCGGCGAGACTGCTTCTGCAGGTACAACCATCATCACGGTGATGGATACCTCTTCGCTGCTTGCCAAGCTGCACCTCGCGCAGACAACAGCGCAGAAGCTCAAGCTGGGCGGGACGGCCGAGATCCACGTCCCCGGGAATGACGACCCGCAGGTTGCGACGGTCTCCTTCATCAGCCCGGCACTGGACCCGGGCTCCACCACCGTTGAGGTCTGGTTGCGCCTGCCGAACCCTGATGGGCGCTACAAGGTGGGCACCGCTGTGCATGCGGTCCTTCGCGGCTTCACCATCCCGAACGCCCTGCAGGTCCCGATTGCAGCGATCCTGCCCGCGGACGACGGCACCACGAACGTACTTGTCGTTGCGGCTGATAACACCGTGCATAAACGCACTGTGAAGACTGGGATACGCACAACATTGAAGGCTCAGGTTACGCAGGGGCTCACAACGGAGGACAACGTCGTTGTCGAAGGCGGGTACGGTCTGGAAGATGGCAGCAAGGTGACCCTCGGTAGCGACAAGGAGGACAAGGACAACAGCAAGGCTCGCGACACGGGTGCTGCAATCAGAAAAAGCGGAGATATCGACTGATGGCTGCCGCCGTCCCAACACGGCAACCTCCGCAGGAACAACCGGCCGAGCCGCCATCACCCTTCTGGCTTGCCCGCAGTGTGCGCACCATTTTTTTTGTGGCGGCCGCGCTGACGGTTGCGGGCATCTATGCCTTCTTCCAGACACCGATCGCCGTTTTTCCTGAGACGAACTTTCCGCGCGTCGTCATCGGCGTCGACAACGGCGTGATGCCGGTTGAGCAGATGCAGGTGACGATTACCAAGCCCATCGAAGATGCGATGAACAGCGTCCCCGGGCTGCAAACGGTACGGTCGACGACCAGCCGCGGATCCGCTGAAGTCAGCCTCTTCTTCGACTGGTCTGTGGATATGTTTCGCACGCTGGAGTTGGTCAACTCTGCGCTGAGTCGCGTGCAACAGTCGCTGCCGGCAACTGCAAAGATCACCGCGAATCGACTCACCTTTGCGACGTTCCCGATCCTGGGCTACAGTCTCACATCGAATACCGTTTCGCAGTCTGATCTATGGGAGCTTGCGACCTACACCCTGCAACCCCCGCTCAATCATGTGAACGGGGTGAGCACCGTGATCGTGCAGGGCGGGCAGGTGCCGGAGTTTCACGTGGTACCGAACCTCGCCAAGCTTCAGGCTGCCGGGGTCACGGTTCTCGACTTATCGAACGCTATCGGAAGCTCGAACATCATCGATTCGCCGGGGCTCTATCAGCAGGATCACCAGCTTGTTCTGGCGCTGGTGGGCGCGCAGGCGCACGACAGTGACGGCCTGCGGCAGCTTACGGTAAAGACCACCGCTGGCGGCGCACCGGTGCGTGTGGGCGATGTCGCCACGGTCGTTCAGCCCGCGCTGCCGGTCTACACGTATGTCCCCGCGAATGGCCACCCGGCGGGGCTGCTGAACATCACCCGG
>CAXTFS010000308.1:0-4306 GCA_964243395.1 uncultured Acidobacteriaceae bacterium
GAGCATCTCCCACTCAAACAAGGCCACACCTGCCATGGTCACGAAGGAGAACATCACAAAGAAGTACTGATCTTCGATCCGCCCCCAGGCGGGTCGTTCCGGGTATGAGTTCTGTAGAAAGAAGGCAAGCATCAAGCCGGGTGCGGCCACAATCGCCAGTCCACGCGCCAGGGTGGTCGAGGTATCTCCGTCGGCGTCGAGCACGTCGTTCTCGAAGAACCGTCTCAGGAAATGTCGCGTCAGCTCCGCCGTAATACGTACCTTACGCATGGTCCACTGCCATGATCTTCACGAGGTCCCGGGCCACCTGCTCTGTATCACTCTGCTGGACCAGCTGCGCAAACACGCTTTCCAGGCTCGGCAGCCTGGTCATCCGGGTTAACTCCTGCGGTGTCGCATCGGCAACCACTTTGCCTTTCGACAGCACAACCACCCGCGCGCACACGCGCTCCACGACCTCCAGCACGTGCGAGATGTAGAGGATGGCTTTGCCTTGTGCCGCCAGCAGGACCAGGAGGTCCTTGAAAAGGCGTGCAGACACGGCATCCAGCCCTGAGAGCGGTTCGTCGAAGATAACCAGCTGCGGATTGTGCATCAGCGCCGCGGCAATCAGCACCCGCTGCCGCATGCCCTTGGAGTAGTTCGCCATGGCTGCATAGCGCGCCGCCTCGAGTCCCAGCAGCCTGAGCAACTCTGTTGCCTTCAGCTCAAGGAGCGCCTCCGGCATGCCGCGCAGCCGCCCCGTGAGCTGCAGGTACTCCATGCCCGAGAGATGCGTGTATACGTGGGCCTCTTCCGGTACGTAGCCCAGCTTTGCGCGGTACGCCGGTAGATCATCGTGTATGTCACGACCTTCGAAGAGGACCTTGCCGCGAGTGGGCTCAATCAGCCCGATGACGATCTTCACGGTGGTCGACTTGCCGGAACCATTCGGCCCCAGATACCCCAGCACCTCGCCAGCCTGCACGGTAAAGCTCACATCCTCGACCGCGGGAATACTGCGGTAACTTTTGGACACCTTACGCAGTTCAAGCATGAGCCACCCCTATGTAGCAAACTACTTTGCAGTAGAGTACTACATAGGCTCGCCGGATCACACCGGAGCCGTTGACCCAATTCCATGTCTCCTCGCCTCTCCCACAGCGCGGCGCTCATCCTCAAGGCCCTCAGCCTCGGCTACCGCTTCGGCTTTGACATCATGGAGGTGACCGGCCTTCCCAGCGGCACCGTGTATCCGGCACTGCGCCGGCTTGAGCGTGACGAACTCATCGCTTCGCAGTGGGAGTCGGACTTCAATGCCAGCACGTCCGGCCGCCCGGCACGCCGGTACTACGAGGTTACCCCGCCAGGGAAAGCTGCCGCCCTCGCCGCCACAGAGCGCTATCCCCTTCTTGCCCGTCTGCTTCCGGAGAGGCACGCATGACTGCACCTCACCGTATGCGATTGGACGAGCACTGGCTCCGCGTTGGTCGATTGCTCGTGCCCGCGGACGAACGTCGCGAATGGCTCCGCGCGTGGCAGGCAGAACTCTGGTACGGGCACAGCCGTGGCAGCCGCCAGAGCCTCGTCACGGGCTTGCTCCGGGACGCGCTCTGGCTTCGGACCGAAAGCTGGCGCAACGCACTATCCGGAACTGCTTCGCTGTGTACGTTGCTGCTGGCTGTTCTTGTGGGCATCGCTGCGATCCCGCTATTTGTCTTTGCCGAGGACGGGCGCGCCGTCAGCACGTTACTGCTGGACCGGCTCCCACGCTTCGGCCTGGCTTCAGGCCTCACACTCTTTGTCAGCTTCGCGACCTCGTTCACGAGCTTTGATTTGGCCGCGCCCGCATCCATTTCGCGCTGGTTCCGCGCCCGCGCCTTCTTCCTGGCAAAGATGGTTCTTCTCCTGCTACTGACCTTTCTGGCCAGTACGGACTTGTGCCTGCCGCTCGAGGCGCGGGATTCCTTCGCTGCGCTGCCCGTGCAGCTACTCTGTTTCGTGGTGATGGCGCTCCTGGGTCTACGCTGGAACCTTCTCGACGGCCAGCACCGCTGCAAGCACTGCCTGCGCCTGCTTGCAGCCCCGGCACGCGTCGGCCGACCTTCCTGGAACTTCCTCGAATACAACGGCACAGAGCTCATCTGCAGGGACGGCCATGGGCTCCTGAGTGTGCCCGAGATCGAGACAAGCTGGTGCCGGTCCAGCGCATGGATTCCGCAGCGCTTCTAGGGTCCAAAAGCCCAGCACTTCTAAACTGCAACGGACGAAGTCCTGTGTGACGCCATTGAAGGGATCACTGCCATCCCGTTTTCGCCGGCCTGCTGCGGATTCATGCTGTTAAGACAAACGCGCCAACACACAAGAAAAGTCCGGTAATGACTAGAGCTTAAAACGAAGCAAGAGGAGCAACCCATGCACTTGTTCGATACCGCCACCATCTTCATTGTGCTTTGTCTGATCGGCGTCGAGTTCTCTGTCTCTGCCTTCGTGAACCCCGCCGCGTGGCGGCTTGACCCAGAAGCGCAGTTGAAGATGGTTAGCCGCTTCGCTCTCGTGCTTGGGAAAGTGATGCCGGTCTGGTATCCAATCTGTGCCCTGCTGCTCGGGGTGCAGACCTGGCTCAACTGGCACACGTTGGGTCGGCCAACCCTGCTCATAGCAGATGCCCTCTGGCTGCTTGCTTCGGTTGGCGGGATCATCTTTCTAGTCCCCCTCAATAGCCGCATTGCCGCAGAAGACGCCGATTGGCAGCGACTCCATCGAGTATGGGACGGAAGGCATCGCGTGCGTACTGCCGCTCTCGCCATCGCCGCCGTCCTGCTCACTTACGTCCTGGTGCGCTAAGTGGGCGGACGTTTCAGGTTCGCCTACAGGGAGTCTGCATTGGGGTCTTACCGCACGAGAAAACTCGTAACGCCAGAGCCGATTTCGATGTGCCCGTCTCCTACCAACGTTCCGTCCCGCAGAACCTCGTCGTGTGGACCCTGGGGCAGTTCCACGGTGGCCGTTGTGTTAGCGGGGAGACTTACTGACAGCTCCATCTTTCCATCAGCCAGGCGTGTCCAGTCCGTTACAACCTCCCCGTAGGGAGAGTCGTACTCGCTTCGCGCATGGGTGAGTCGTGCATCCGTGTGCGGCGCGATGATTAGGTGGTGAAAGCCAGGACCACTCGCGTCCGTGTCGATCCCGGAGACACGCCGGTAGACCCACGCCATCACCGAACCGAAGGCATAGTGGTTATAGGAGTTCATGCCAGGATCGCCTGTGTCTCCATTCCAGCGTTCCCACCAGGTTGTCGCGCCCTTGCTGACCATGTAGCCCCACGAGGGATAGGTGTCGTTCAGGAGGAGCCGATACGCGACGTCACTGCGCCCCTGTGCGTCCAGCACAAACAGCAGAAACGGTGTGCCAAGGAAGCCCGTCGTTAGGTGACTTCCATGCTTCTCGATGTCGGCGACCAGATGGTCCGTGAGAACGCTTTGTTGTTCGGGTTTGGCCATGCCGGTGTAGAGCGTGAGCACGTACGCCGTCTGCGTGTTGCCTTCCACGCTCCCGTCCCCGTGCACATAGGCCTTGCGATAAGCCTTGCGGATCTTTTCATACAGTTGCGCATAATGCCTGGCTTCTTCATTGCGCCCGGTGGCCGTGGCCATGGTCTGCATCTGCTGTGCGATGAGGGCCCAGTAGGCCGTGGCAACAAGCTCTCGTGGCGTATGCGGATCGGGAGCTAACCAATCGGCGTAGTTGGGGCCCAGATCCTTTTGCCGCAAGCCGTCAGGGTTCCCCGCCTCGATAAAGTGCATCCAGCGCTCCATCGCATCCCAATTCCGGTTGATGATGCTTTGATCGCCATACTGCATCCACGTGGCAAAGGGCACCAGCACACCCGCGTCTCCCCAGCCGGGAGCGCCCGTGCCTTCCGGGCCAACGAGCAGCAGGTTGGGAGAGATGTTTGCAAACGCTCCACGAGGGTCTTGCGCATCCGTCACGTCGTCCATGAACTTGTTCGCAAAGGGGTCGATGTTGAAGTTGTACGAACCTGTGCGCCAGAACACCCCCGCGTCGCCCATCCAGCCCATGCGCTCGTCGCGCTGCGGGCAATCGGTCGGTATCGAAACGAAGTTCCCGCGCTGTCCCCAAAGACCAAGGTTGAACATGCTGTTCAGAAGGGCGCTGGAACTGCTGAAACGCATGGAAGGCATGTCCGGCAGGCTGTTTTCTACCTCGCCCACCAGCGTGTCCTTGTCTGTTGCTGGCGGAAGTCCTTCCACCTGCACATAGCGAAATCCATGGAAGGTGAACGCCGGAGTCCACTCTTCCACGC
>CAXTFS010000309.1:0-4296 GCA_964243395.1 uncultured Acidobacteriaceae bacterium
ACGACGTGGCAACGCTGGTCGAGAAGTCAGGCAAGAGCCCCGCGCACGTCTACGCACGTCTGTCTCTGCTGCAGCTTATCCCCACCATTGCCGAGGCGTTCAGCGCCGAGCGCATCACCGCGTCTCACGCCAACCTGCTAGCCCGACTCCCGCAGGAGACCCAGGCCAACGCCTATGAGCAGTGCTGGCGCAAGGACTGGCAGGACAAGGAACCGCACTTGCTCCCCGCCAAGCACCTATCCGCGTGGATACAGACCAACCTCTACCTATCCCTTGCCGATGCCCCCTTCAGCAAGGAAGACCCAACCCTGAACCCGCCGGCAGGAGCTTGCGTTACCTGCCCCCGCCGCAGCGGATTCAACACTTCCCTCTTCCCCGATGCGGAATCGTTGGGCGACCAGTGCCTCGACGCCCCGTGCTTTCATACCAAAGTCAACGCCGTGATCGACCGCGAAATCGCCGCCCGTCCCGAGCTGGTGCAGATCGAGGATGCGTGGCGCAAACCGAGCGAGAAGAGGCCCGACGGCGTCCAGCGTGGACACTTCCGCGAAATCGACACCACCAACCAGAACCCCGACGCCGAGCCTGTACCCGCCTGCGAAGCCGCCAAACCCGCAATCGTCGTCTACGGCAAGCGCGTAGGGACCATCCTCACCGTTTGCACCGACAACCAGTGCCCCATCCACGACCCCCGCGCAGCCGCCCGTCAGGCCGCAGAGGAAGCCGAGAACCCCACGCCCGTTATTGCCCCCGCGCCCGAGGCTGAAACCGACGGACAGGCCGAGCAACGCCGCCAGCAGCATGAGGCACAGCGCAAGGCTCATGAGGAGGAGCAGGAACGCCGGGCAGAAGAACGCCGCAAGCAGTAGGAGCGCGAAGAACAGGAACGCGAGGCAGAGTTCGCCAAGCGCGACAAACTCCGCAAGAAGCGCGAGGCGACCTTCGAGCGCATCGTCGAGCAGGCCTCGCCCGTCTTCACCGCGGCTCAGCTGCGAGCCATCCTTCGCGCCCTCGTCAATCTCGACCCCTACACCTTCGCCGACGACCTTGCAGCCGAAATCAGCGAAGACCCCGACAACGACAACCGCAGCGCCGAAGAGGTTCTGCTGACCGCCATCGACGGCACGGCCGACGACAAGCTCACCAGCTTTGCCGCCCGCCTCGCCTTCGCCGGGCATCGTGGCATCCCGCGCGAAACCGAACTCGACTTCCTCACTGAAGCTGAAGCCGCATTCCTCATGCCGAAGCCCAGGAAGACACCCGCAAAGAAGGAAGGGCCAGCGAAACAGCCGACGCTGGTCAAGCCCACCAAGACGGCAACGAAGAAGGCCGGAGCGAAGAAGGCCGCGCCCCCGACCGATCAGAACGCCGTCGCAGCCTAGCCCGGTCCGGGGCTGGCGACAGCCCCGGCTTCCCCGCCCCGCTTTCTCGCAAAAGGAGCTTTCCCGATGAACAACGCCACAGCCATTTCAGCCGTTTACTGCGCGATCGCGCACTATCGCCGCCGTATCGCCAAAACCTCTAAAGATCACTCCGCACGGGAGATTGTGCAGATGTCGATGCTGGCCGAGTACCTGCACGACACCCACACGCACGGCGCGGAAGATCACGCAGACGAGTCGCTGGCCGAGCCGATCTTCGAGCCGGCAACGCTCTCCGTAGCAGCCTGACCGGACGCGGGAGCCCTCAGGGTTCCCGCTGCCCTCCCCTCACCACCCAAACACCGAGGCCAGCATGGACACCACAAAAGCCATCCTTCTCAAGTTTCTCGCCGCCCTTCCCGCACCTGGCTACGACCTCGGCATACTCAGCGAACGAGGCATGTACCGCTTGGAAGCCGTCTCTCAAGACCGCATCCTGCGGATGCTTCCCTTCCTCAAACACCGCAACGCCAACGGCGCACACATCTACATGCGTCCCACCGGAGAGAGCCCGTACACCCTGCTGGACGACCTCTCCGTGCCCGTGCTTGCCAGCTTAACCGACGCAGGCTACGGCCCCGCCGCCGTGGTCGAAACAAGCCCCGGCAACTTTCAAGCCTGGCTTCGCCACGGTCGGCCACTTGCAAAAGAACTTGGCACCCTGGCCGCAAAGGTGCTCGCCGTCCAGTTCGGCGCGGATACCAACGCCGCCGATTGGCGCAGGTTCGGACGCGCCCCCGGCTTCACCAATCGCAAACTTCGACACCGGAACTCAGAAGGCTTGTACCCATTCACTCGCCTCGTGAACCATAGCGGCCAAACCTTTCTCCATGCGGCAGCATTCTTAAACCGGCTTCTCAGGTTGCAGCAACAGATCAAGGAGCAGCGTGCCGCCCTTCACTCAAGCTTCGCATCCCGACCGGCCCGGCCAGCCTCCGGCCTTTTTCTGTCCAGGTTCCGCACGTCCCCACGCTACCAGGGACGTCCAGCCGCCGCAGACCTGGCGTTCTCCATCGCGGCCTATTCGCAGGGTTGGTCAGAGGAAGGGATCGCAGCAGAGCTTGTCGCAAACTACCTCTCCCGTAACCCAAGCAAGAGACAAAAAGACGCCTATATCCAGCGGACAATCAGAAAAGCCATACAGTGTGCATCGTGAGACCAAGGCAGGCGCGCCGTGCGCGGCAAGGGCCGTTCCTTCCCTTGCATTCCTCCCTGCTCTAAAGCAAGAGCACGCCCGCACTCCGGGCGGCAGAAGACGTTCCCCCTCTGCACATTCCCCTCTAAAAAGCTGCCCCATTTACAAAACGGTAGACGGCGACGATTCTTTGCTCCTCCATCCTCACCACGTCAACTCCAGTCAGGGCGGGCGCCAGACCGGCAGTTCCGAACGCCCAAGCAATGCGCGAAACTCCGGGGATAGAATCGACTGCCCGCAACGTCCAAAACTCAAACTCTGGATAGCGCAAAAGCAGAGCACCGGCGGCCTTTCCAATCTGCTGTTGTCCGTTGTGAACATTTTCAGCGTCGATGAAAGTGCCCTCTATGATCCAGAGACGCTTTAAGGCAATGCTCCGCAAAGCGGCATCGCGCTCTCCAGAGATATCGAACAGGTTTTGCTCTGCAAGATTGATGATTTTGGCCGGCATACACGACACCCATAAAGCTCGAAGTGGGATCTTTGAAAGCTGCCAAACCAACTACGACTCAGCAAAGTTCTAGATAGAAAGGAGGAACACGCTGCACGTTTACGCCGTTAGACGTCTTTGAAAAGTACAGAAAGAGAGACATCGAAAGCCTTCGCTATCGCCACGAGACGCTTGAAGCCAATTTCGGTAGCTCCACGTTCAATATCTGAAATATGGACCTCGTGTATGCCGGTGTGCTGACCTAAGTCAATCTGCCGCCAACCTTTCGCGGTCCGCAGTTCTCGAATTCTCGCCCCTAGGCGTACGCAGTCTTCGTCGAACACCTTCTAAGACTTCCGGTTTTCGACCAACGCCGTTTAGCCTATACACTCTCCCAAAGCATGACTGTTCCTGCGATGAACGCGTAGGCCCCTGTGAACTCGCCCTGCTAAAGCCTAGCTACTAGCCTGTGATCCCCAGAACCTCAATGGATTTGCTTGCGCCTTAAGGGAATGATCTGCCGAACCAGGCAATCAGATCTACATCCATAGCTAGACTCCATATATGCGTATAGGAATCGCGTCGTATAGTGCTATCACTATCCGACCTCAAGCGCACCAAGAGCGCCGGTCAGATTAGTTGGAGGCGGCCCGAAGGGTATCGGCCTTGATTCCTTTAGGGCTATAGGCATAGCTTCCTCGTGTACTATATTCATAGAGGCGTATATGAAGGTGTTGGCCGTAATCGGACAAAAGGGCGGCAACGGTAAAACTACGCTCAGTTTAGGGTTAGCCGTGCAAGCCAGCCGGTCCGGGAAAACTGTCGCGATTATTGACCTCGACCCCCAGACCTCCGCCGCAAACTGGAGTGATAGACGACCTACCGAGAACCCTACGGTGGTTTCGTGCCAAGTCGCTCGCTTGCAGCAAGTTCTTGGTACCGCAGAGACAAGCGGGGTGGATCTAGTAGTCATCGACACACCAGGCAAAAGCACTGACCCGCTGATTGCTGCGTCCAAGGCTGCCAATTTCGCTTTGATACCAATTCAGCCACAGCTTTTCGACATTGAGACTTTACCCAATTTGAAAGATGTACTGACGCTTGCTGGGCATCCCAAGTCTGCTGTTGTGGTGAACAGAGCGCCAATCCAAGGTAAGAGGCACCTTGAAACACAAGAAGCCGTTCTGGCGCAAGGCATGACGATCTGCCCTTTCGTCATTCATGCCCGAGCAGCTCATGGTGACGCAGGG
>CAXTFS010000310.1:0-4287 GCA_964243395.1 uncultured Acidobacteriaceae bacterium
TGACGCTGGCCGCCTTGAACTGCAGGCCGTGGTCGCGGTCGGTGGTCCACCAGCCAGTGGCGCTGATGAACTCGCCGGCGCTGATCGTTGCGGCATGCCCAACCATGGCCACCAAGTCGCGCTGCCCGCGTGCCTTCACCCGCAGCACGCAGAACCCGTTGTCGGGATTGTGGTAGGTCACGCGCTCGACCAACCCGGACAGCGTCTCGGCGGGCGCTGCCGTCGCGCTGCTGGCTGATTGCCCCAGGTTCGTCGCTCCTTGCCTGTCCAGGAAGAGAAGGTAGGGCTACACCGGCCATCCCAACAGCACATCCTGTGGCCATTCCTTCAAAGGTTTGTCACAGTCGTCTGAACGGGCCTGAAGCTTCACAGCCAATTATGCACCACTCTGTCCCTGATCCGCCGGATGTCCCGTTGTTCAATCCCCTGCCAGCTTCATGACCTCTCTCCTCGACGACGCTACCTCGGATCGGGTCGCCTTATGCGGCAACCCGAATGGCAAGCTTCTGGTCGAGGATGTCGAGCGGACACGGCCGTCAATGGGCAAGGGTAGAATGTGATCCGTCTTGCTGAGGTCTAGACCTGCTCAGGCTACCGTCTCGGAAGCCTGAGAACGATCCATGCAAGACGTGTTTCAGTGTCTCGCCCGAGTGTCTCTCTGGGGTATACCCTAAAGATACCGCTTCCATGGCCGCTACGGTTTCAGGGATGCTGCGTCACGATCGACGTTCACTGTCGCGGTGCTGCCTTCGCTGGCCTGGGCGATGTAGCTGCCGACGGCGTGCTGGACTTGGACGCGGTCTGCAACCGGCAGCTGATCCAGGGCCGCTTGGAGGCGTCGCGCGGCGTCCAGTAGCTCGGCGTCGTCTGCGACCTTTGCGGCTTTGAACTCCTCCGCCACCATTGCCTTCCGGCCCTCACTGTCCGGCTTGGCTTCGAGCTTCGTGACCGCATCTATAGCCTCGCTTTTTTCTCCAAGTTTACGAACAAGCAGTTTCTTCAGCATGGCATAGGCATCCTCGGTCGCCTTCGACGCTATCTTTGCGGCCGATGCCGCTATGCCACTAAGAAGTGCCACTGTAATCGGATCAGCCACGTCATTCTCCTTTGCGTCCAAGTTCTTCTTCAAGGCTGGCTAATAGTTGTCGGGCTGGCACAGTGTGTGGATGCTCCACGCCCAATTTGCTGGTGAAGATTGTCAAGGCTCGCGCGATGTTTTCCCGGGCTTCTGGGAGTTGGCCCAGAGCCTGTCGTACCGGAGCCAAATTTGCGAGAGTTAGACCAACTTCCGGATGATCAGGAGAAAAGGTTGCCTCCTTGATCTCCAGTGCTCGGGTTAAGCTGCAGAGCGCCGCCTGCGGATCATTGAGCGCAAACTGCACTTTGGATAAGTTGGTGAGAAACCGGCCAACCTCAGGATGATCTGCCCCGTACTCTGCTAGTCCTTCCAAGATTCGGATTGCCCGCTTGTGGTTGTTCAAAGCTACAACTATAGTGGTGAAGGATAGGACCAGATCGCCGCGGGAGCGCTGCTCAACGGCAAGATGGCGCTGTACGACGGCTAGGTTGTCGAGAGTGCGGGCCACCTCAGGGTGATTGGGGCCATACCCGTTCGCTTTTTGAAAAATCTCAAGCGCACGCGTCAGACTCATCTCCGCTGCCGGAAGATTGCCAAGTTTGCGGTGTACGTTGCCCAGGTTGCCGTATGCTTCGGCAACCTCAATGCTGTCGGAGTCGTACCTCTCCGACTGTTTGAGAATGTCAAGCACCCGGGAATGAGTGTCTAACGCCGCTGGCAGTTCGTTCAGCGTACTCTGCAAGTCTCCCAACCTCTTCAGCAGCGTGGCAAATGTAGGGTGGTAAAGTTCGTAAACTGCTTCAGCAGCCTCGACAGCCATTTGAAACATAGTCCGGCTCAAACCATAGTCCGCCACGAGCGAGCTATAAGCGCCGGCGCTGGCCAGAAGTTCAACTGACGCCCTAGTGCCGTCTCGCCCGGCTGCGAGAGCTACGTCCAAAAGATGGGTCGCCCAATCTTGAAACGGCACAGGACTATGTTGCGCAAGTAGGCGTTCAGCCTCACGGCCCAGGGCTACTTCGATAGCGTGTCGGGCAGCATCGGCATACTCTATGCGGGACCGGGCGAACGCGGCTACTAGACGATGCAGGACAACGGCGCCCCCTACCTCGCTCGTGCGCTCGATGAGCGCGAGGTCGAGCAGGCGGGCGAGCGCATCAGCGAACCGGCGGCTGGCTTCCGCGTCATTCGGCGTGGTGTCGGCGCACAGCTTCAATATGTGGCGCGGGATCGGCACGCCAGGCGCAAGCCAGGCGGCGCGGGCTAACAGCTCGCGGGCAAGCGCGTCCACGTAGTCGTCGGGCCGCAGCCGGCACAAGCTCACCTCGAACGTGCGAGCTACGTCTTTTTCGTGGCCTGTGAGCGAGCGGGAGCGCCCCGGCGCCCCCTGTAGATCCTCGACCGTAAGCGAGGCGTGAGCGAGTATATCCCCAGCGGCGCGCAGTTCGGCGAGGTAGGCCGCGGGTGCTCCGATTGCCTCGTCCCGGTAGCGGGCCAGATAGTTGCCGGCCAGATCCAGGGCGAGCGGCAGGTCGCCGAGTTCGTCTGCGACCGCGTCAAGGCCGGGATCGTCCTGGCCGAGATCCGGGCGATGGTGGTGCAGGAGGGCTAGGCTCTCGGGGCGAGCCAGCCGGCCAAGCGGCACCGCCGCAATGCCGCGCGCGGGCGACCAGGACAGGCGCCGCGCCGTGAGAAGCAGCCGGCAGCCGCCGCTTTTTGGCGCCCATTCATCGAGGATTGCCTCGTCTTCGCAGTTGTCGAAGATCAGCAAACGCGGCAGATCGCTCGCCCAAGCAGAAACGACTGTGGCCGTGCGCTCGGGCAACGGTCGGGCGCTGATGCCAGCGTTGGCCGGGTAAAAGGCGGTATCGCAACTAGCAACGGCCACGGGCATGGACGCCGGGTCGGAGCAGTTCACCCAGAATACGCCACCCTTGAACCATTGACCATAGCGGTAGGCGAACTCAACCGCGAGCTGGGTCTTACCCTGCCCACCCATGCCGGTAATTGCCGGGCTTTGCCCGATTGCGGCCGTACTGCCCTCCTTGAGCCACCGCGCCAGTGTGCGCAGGTCGGCCTCGCGCCCGACGAAGAAGCGGTTGGGCGGCCAGGGCATGACGTGGGGGGAAGGCAAACCGCGACGCTCTGGCAACCCGTCGAGGGGCAGTGTTGCCAAAAGGGCCTCGGCGGCGGCGATCTCGGCGGAATCGACGGTGGGCGGCAGAGCGGCGTGGAACACGGCGATTATGGCCGTACTGGTCCTGTCAGCCTGGGCGATGTAGCTGCCACTAGCTGACTGGTAACCGCTTGGGACCGATGGTGATGGCACTTCGCTCATGCCCGAATCGCCAACCTCCTGGAGCCGTCTTCTTCCGCAGCCTGCCACAGATCGTGGTCGAAGCGACACGAGAGCGTCTAGGAAGAAGTGCTGGGACTGCCGAGACACGGGAGATTTCGTTCCAACAGCGGAGGTTGGTTGAGGATATGCGCGAGACTCGCTCATAAACCGAAGCAGCGTCCCAGCTCGATGATGTCGTAAAAGATTTTCCTTTCTGGAAAGAAAAAATTCGCCCGGATTCATTGAAAACTTCTGTTCTTTGTGAATAAGCGGCGGAACCACTTCCAGACAGAGTGGCCCCGCCGGACCCGCGCCTACGAGTACGGCGTCTACACCGACCAGGTCCTGCAGAACTTCTTCATGCCGGGCATGTACGTGCTGACCAACGTGTCGGCAGCGTAAGCGCGGCCACACCGGGTGCACCTGGCCCGGGGGTGGGGGAAGAGATCCTTCCCCCCCCCTCACGCCAGCCAAAGCGGCGTTATTGGAGCCTGGCCGGGAGAGGTCGGTTGGGAATAGGGCCGGGAAGCGGCCATTCCATTTCAGGGCGACACGATGCCCGACACCGACGTCGGTGGCCCTGCTCCCGGCAGACCTTCGCCGAACGCTTGCCCGGTATCGCCGCCCTCGCGGCACGCAGCACCGAGCGGCTGAGCGGCCTGCACGGCTGCCTTGGGCTGGCGTTAGGCGGCGAGGCCGGCGCGTGGCTCGCATCGAGGCTTGCGATCAACACTAGCCCGGACACCCTGCTCCGGATCGCGCGCTCAAGCGGCAGCGGCATCCAGGCGCCCCCGACCCCGCGCGTGCTGGGCGTCGATGATTGGGCTTGGCGCCGGGGCCACCGCTACGGCACGGCGCTGGTGGACTTGGA
>CAXTFS010000311.1:0-4281 GCA_964243395.1 uncultured Acidobacteriaceae bacterium
ACTTCGAGAGCAGCCGGGCGGTGTTGCCGGACTCGGTAAAGATCGCGATTGCCGCCAGATCCATGTCCTGCGCCGAGTGCGCCACGCACTCACAGATGGTCTCCGGAATCGACAGCGAACGGCGTTGCCATGCAACAGGCAGCCGTGGCTCCAGCAGGATCTGGCCTTCCGTTTCGGTCACAATTTTGGCCATCATCGCCACGGCTTCCACGGGGTATTTGCCCGCCGCGCTCTCCGCCGACAGCATCACGGCATCGGTGCCGTCGTACACGGCATTGGCCACGTCGGAGGCCTCGGCCCGCGTCGGCCGCGGATTGTCGATCATCGATTCGAGCATCTGCGTGGCCGTGATGACCGGCTTGCGGTACTCGGCCGCACGGCGAATGATGTGCTTCTGGATCGCCGGCACCTTCTCGGGCGGAACCTCCACGCCGAGATCGCCACGCGCCACCATGATCGCGTCCGCGGCTTCCAGGATCGAATCCAGATGATCGATGGCCTGCGGTTTTTCGAGCTTCGCGATCACCCAGGCGTCCGACCCGAGCGCCGCGATCCGGCCTTTCACGTAGCGCACATCGTCCGCGGTCTGCACAAACGAGACCGCAATCGTGTCGCACTTTTGCTCGATGGCGAACTCCAGATCGATCTCGTCTTTTTCTGTGAGCGATGGCACCTTGATTGCCACGCCGGGCAGGTTGATGCCCTTCTTTTCGCCCAGGGTCCCGCCGTTGATGATCTCGGTGATCACGTCGGCGCCCTTCAGCTCCAGCACACGCAGTTCAATCAGGCCATCGGAGAGCAGGACCTGGTCGCCCGGCCGCAGATTCTCCGCCAGGGTCGTGAATACCGTGGAGACCCGCTCGGCGGTGCCATCGATGCGCTCCGGCGTAATCGTCAGCTGTCGGCCAGCTTCGAGCTGGACGGGTTTGCCGCCAACCAGCGTGCCAGTGCGGATCTTGGGTCCCTGCAGGTCTGCCAGGATGCAGATCGGCTTCTTCTCTTCGCGGGCGACCTTGCGCACCATGGCGATGAGCTCGGCCTTCTGCTCGTGCGATCCGTGCGAAAAATTGAGCCGCGCCACATCCAGCCCTGCCCTTACCAGGCGACGGAAGATCACCTCCGTGCCCGAGGCCGGACCCAGTGTCGCCACGATTTTCGCTCGTCGGGCGATGCGGCCCGAGCTCCACTGCATTGCTTCGTCCATTGACAATTGCGACACGTCCACCCGCCTGTAACCGTTTACCCAAGCCCTCTTTGCGGCTCGGTCGGCTATCAGAACGTCATTCTACCCGCCCGCGGCTGCCGGGTTCCTGAGAGGACCGCCAAAGATGCGCCACGCTCTCACCATCGCGGTGCGGCCGCGCGCGTTCTGCATTGAATTCCGCGCCGATCAGAACACAAAGCGCGATGAGGTACAGCCACACCATCAGCGCAATCGCCGCACCCAGCGATCCGTAGACGCGGCCATAGTCGGCAAAGCGTGTCACGTAGAAGCCGAACAGCAGCGTGGCCAGAAACCAAAGCCCTGTCGCTAACAAGGCGCCGGGCAGACTGGCGCGCCACGTCCAGCCACGCCGCAGAATCATCCAGGGCTCGCGTACCCAGGGCTCCAGGCGCGTCCGCATGCCCAGCGTCAGATCGGTGCCCAGATGGTAGATCACGCCCAGGATCACCGTGCTGCCGGCGAGCGCCACCGACCACCGCAACAGCAGAGCGATCACCAGCACCGGCTGCTCCAACGCTCCCGGAACGGCGCGCTCGACCCAGCCTGTGATCAGGTGGCCGAAAACCACCAGCGCACTGGCCGCGGTCATGGGCAGGAGCGATAGTGGCACCAGCACAAGGGCGCGTCCACGCCGGTGCCAGAAGCTGCCCCGCACCAGCGGCAGCTGATGCGCGCGACGAAAGCCCTCCATCAACGTGGCCATCACGTTGGCCGCGCCCAGCAGGCTCACGATCGCCGATCCCAGCAGCGCCCCGGCGGTCTGCGAACGGTGCGCCACGCTGAAGTAGCCCTCCAGCACCGGGACCACCGTCGAGGGCAACACCCGCGCGAAGAAGATGGCAAGCTGCGACCGAAAGGGCAGCGTGGCCGGCAGCAGGCCGATTACGGCTGCCGACACGATCAACGCCGGAAACAGGGCCAGCATCGCCGAATACGCGGTAGCCTGCGCCACGGTAAACGCGTCATGCTCCACCGCGGCCAGTACCGAGGCCCGCAACTGGGCCAGCACGTGCCAGGTCCGCTGCACGGGCGCGACGCAAACACTCTGCCACAAGCCCGAGACCGCCGCCGCCGTGCGCATACGTCCGCCTAGGCTCCGGGAGACGGCTTCCACTTGTTGAGGAACTCTGTCACCGACGCGGGCTCCATGTAACGCATGTCGCTGAACTCCTGGTTCTGCGACGTGATCACCTTGCCATCCGCCCCGAGCACCGCCAGCGCCGGCACACCCTGCAGCGGCACACCGTACTTGTGCGCCAGGTCGACGTTGGCGTCTTCATGACCGATGTTGATATTGACCTTCACGAAATTCTTGTCGAGCAGCGACGCGTTTGGCTCCTGGTGAAAGTAAATATCCAACACCTGGCAGTCGCCGCACCAGTCCCCGCCAAAATCCAGCAACACCCGTTTGCCCTGCGCGGCCGCGTCCGTCTCCGCCTTCGCGATGTCCGCGCTGGCCTCATCGATCGGTGGATATAGGTTCTTCTTCACCGCGGGTGGCTTGGTGAAGGGCTGCTTTGCGGCTTTGCGCGCGGCGGCGGAATCCGCTACGCCCGCCGAGGCGTTGCCGGCTTTGTTTCTGCAACCAGCAGCACCCAGCAGCGCCAATCCCAGCAGACCTGCCATGGCCCGTTTCCCATTCAGGACAGCCCAGCTTCCTGCTGCCCCTGATCGATCATGGGCGCTCAGTCCGGTGTGCCGGCGTTCCCTTTTCTGTTTCAAAGCGAGGATCCTCCGCAGGGATCATGATGCGCGAAAGCGCGCGGTTGTCGCAAAGCATTTCTCAGGCGCCGCACCGAAGGCGGCGGCTCTGCCTTCTGCGGTGACACCGCGCGGCAGACACCGCGGTTTGCATCCTAACCCATATGCAGATCGAGCAGACGTCCCCCAATCAGCCGAAATTTCTCCTGGTCGTGTACATGGCTTGCGCCGCGATTGTCGTGGTCGTGCTGGCGGCGATCATCATCATCAGCTGGCGCAACCACAAGGCCCACACCGCTCCGTTTACGAAGCATCCGACGGCATTGCTTGTCGGCACCCGTACCGCCCTGGACAGCTAGCGGGCTGCATTGCGCCGGGAGCTTACCGGCTCTTGGGCGCACCGGTGTAGTAGCCGTCACGCGTCTGCACTTCCAGCTTCTTGCCGGCCGCGCTCGTCAACGTAAGCTGCAACGGATGGTACCCGGCGCTGGCGGCCTCCGCTGACGGCGTAAAGCCAAGTCGATATTGCGCACGCAATTCATCACCGATCTGCTTGTAGATTGCGTCCACGCCGCCCTTGCCCTTGACCTCGAACATGTGGCCGCCGGTCTCGCCGCAGATGCGCTGCAGAATCTTCTTGCCATCGGCCTCCGGGTAGGTGCCATCGCTGCTCGGATTACCGCCCCCGCCGGGGTACCCGCCGCCACGCCCGGGATAACCGCCATATCCGCCACGATTTCCGCCGGGGTAGCCGCCGCGGTTGTAGTCGTGGTGCTCCTCGCCCTTGTAGTAGATCGCGTACACCACAACGTCCGCGCGCTGCGCCGCCTCGATGCCCTCCGTCAGCGACTCCTTGCTGTGACGATCGACCCCATCGGTGAGCAGGATCACCGCGCGTCGCCCCTTCTGCTTGCCCGCCACATCGTTCGACGCCAGAAAGAGCGAGTCGTACAGCACCGTTCCGCCGCCGCCTCGCGTGCTTCCGCCGTTGCTGCCACCCCCGTTGCCCCGGCCGCCCCCACGTCCATAGCCGCCATTGTTGCCGGTGGACGAGCCTGTACCTGAGCCGTTGTTTCCCGAGTTAGTCGTCTGCGCGTCGTCATCATTCGCCGCCCCCGGTGCCTCCGTGCCGATCTCCTTCAAACCCGCCTCCAGCAACGGATGGTAGTCCGTAATGTCCTGCAGCAACTCGGCCGTGCGCCCGAACTGCAGGATGAACGCCTTGTCCGCGGGCCGGCTCGCGCTCGCCGGCGCCAGCATGGACTCCAAAAACTTCTGGCTGGCCTTTTCTTCGTCATCCAGCACGCTGGTCTGGCTGCGGCTGATGTCGACCAGCAGACCCACCGTCAGTGGCG
>CAXTFS010000312.1:0-4258 GCA_964243395.1 uncultured Acidobacteriaceae bacterium
GCCTGATGGACGTCGGCGAGGTTGGCCGCCCGCTTACGTCCCCGGCGACGGCGCTGTTTCCTGGCGCATTTGACCGCGAACAGCTCGACAATATGCTGGCGCGCGACCTGGGCCGGGCGGTCAAGCGAGTCGCGCGGGCATCGGTCAGTTCGACCGCTGACCCGCAGGAATTGCGCCGCGAGCTGGCGGCGCTGGATTTTGATGCGCCGCAGCCACTCGAGCGCGTGCTGCCCTGGATGATCGGCCAGTTCGAACATTGTGCCGTGCATATGACGCACCCTCGCTACCTCGGCCTGTTCAACCCGGCGCCGAGCTTCCCGGCCCAGTGTGCCGAGCGCATCACAGCGGCCTTCAACCCGCAGCTCGCGACCGCAATTGCCTCGCCCGCCGCGGTCGTAATCGAGGCGCACGTAATCATTGCCGTGGCCCGGCGCATCGGCCTGCCGGAAGGCACGGAGGGTCACTTTACGGGCGGCGGCTCGGAGGCGAATGGCTCCGCGCTGCTGCTCGCGCTCAGCCACACGAACCCTGCGTTCGCGACAGATGAAATGCGCGCCTTTGGCCGGCCGCCAGTGTTTTACGTGTCTGCCGATGCGCACCTCGCCTGGATCAAGCTCGCGCATGCCGCGGGGATGGGCCGGACGGCGGTCCGGGTGGTGCCGACCGATGGCAGCGAGCAGATGGGCCTGGCCGTCCTGGCTCACACGATTGGTGCCGATCGGGATGCCGGACGCACTTCGATCCTGATCGCGGCGACCGCCGGAACGACCAATGCCGGGATGGTAGATCCACTCGAGGCTTGCGTCGCAATCGCCCGGGACGCTGGGCTATGGTTTCACGTTGACGCTGCCTGGGGCGGTGCGGTGGCCGCGTCGGACCGTTTGCGGCAGTTGCTGGCCGGTATCAAGCAGGCGGCCTCGGTGACCATCGACGCGCACAAGTGGCTCGCGACGACCATGGGCTGCGGCATGCTGATCACCCGGCATGCCTCTCTGCCGCCGCAGGTGTTCGGCGTGGCCACAACCTTCATGCCGTCGCAAACGCCCCTGCTTGACCTCAATGTGATTTCGTCGCGGTGGTTGCGTTGTTTCAACGGGCTACGGTTGTTCCTGTCGCTGGCCGCGGCCGGATGGCCCGGCTACGCGCGGCATGTCGAACGAGCGGTGCCTTCGACCCAGTTGCTCGGGGACGAACTGACGGCGCGCGGGTGGAAAGTTGCGAACCGGTCGCAAATGGCGGTACCCTGCCTCAAGCCGCCGGCGGTCGATGGAGAGACGAACGTGCGGGCGCTCGTTGGCCGGGGGGTCGCTTCCGGCCGAGCTTGGGTTTCCGCTGCGGTGTTCGAGGGTCGCGCGGTCGTGCGGGCCTGCGTGACGTATGGCGAAACAAACGATGCGGACATCGCTGCGGTGGCCGACGCGTTGCACGACGCAGCTACGGCGGCATCCCGACTATGATGTCGTTGGTTGGATCGGAAACGAATGTCGATAATGCGGGGAGCATTCCGGTTCAGCAAACTGTTCGCGCCCTCGAAATTGGGATGTTGTGGGGCAACAGGATAGGAACCGGCGGCCTCGACCGCATCTATACCGACCTATGCGGCGCACTCCCGAAGGAAGGCGTGGACGTCACCGGTATCGTCATCGGACCGCCCGGGGTGGAAGCAGAAACAGGCGGACGCGTCCGCCGTGTCCCGTCTGACGCAAGGCTGAAGGCGATGCGGTATCTGGCGACACGGTCCACAATCGACCAGACGCTTCGCTCCGTGAGTCTGGATCTCGTCTCCATACACTTCGCGCTTCACGGCGCGGTCGCGCTTGATCGCCTGCGCCGGCAACCGATCGTGATGCATTTCCACGGACCCTGGTCGGGAGAGGCCGAACTGGAAGGGGAGAGCCGGCTCGCCGTGGCGGTCAAGCGCTCTATCGAGCGCGCCGTATACGTGCGAGCGCAGCGGGTCATTGTCCTATCATACGCTTTCGGTGACCTTGCCGTAAGAAAGTTCGGCATTCGCAAGGAATTAATCCGTGTCGTGCCGGGTCACGTTGATCTCGACCGCTTTGCCCCGCTGGCAGCCAGCAAAGCTGAGGCGCGGAGGATGCTCAGTCTACCCGCAGACCGGCCGCTGCTACTAACTGTGAGGCGCCTCCAGCGACGGATGGGTCTGGAAAACCTAATTGACTCGCTCGCGCTCGTAGCACGCGCCGTTCCAGACGTTTTGCTCTGCGTCGGAGGGAGCGGCCCCCTCGCGGGGCTGTTGCGCCAGCGCGCGGATGCCCTCGGTCTTACCCGAAATGTCGAGTTTCTGGGCTTCGTGCCGGATGATAAGCTGGCACTCGCTTACCAAGCTGCCGACATCAATGTCGTCCCGTCGACAGGGCTGGAGGGATTCGGCCTGGTCGCCGCCGAGGCGCTCGCCGCGGGAACGCCGTCGATGGTAACGCCGGTTGGGGGGTTGCCCGAAGTCGTGGCAACGCTGTCGCCCGACCTCGTATTCGCGTCGGTGGAAGCCCGCGACATCGCCGAGGCGCTAGTCGCGGGCCTCCACGGGTCCATCACCCTGCCCGACGCCGCCGCCTGTCGGCGCTACGCTGCCCGCAGCTTCCCGCTCGATTTGGCCGCTAAACGCACGGCAGATGTCTACCGGGAGGTTCTAGCATGACGACTGCGACTGCGCCGCAGCTGCAGGCTGCGAGTTATCCCGAGCTGATCTCGATCCTGATTCCGGCTCGCAACCGGTCCGATCTGCTGAAGGTAGGGCTGGAAAGCTGCTTCGCGCAGGCGCACCGGCCGCTGCAGATTTTGATCGGCGACGATTCCGACGACGGGCGTTGCGAGGATCTGGTCCAGAGTCTAACTTTGCCCAACGGGATTGGCCTACGCTATCAAAGGCACTCGCCGCGGCGTGGCCAATCGGGAAATGTCAATTGGTTGTTCGACGAAGCGGCGGGCGATCGTGCGGTCCTGCTGCACGACGACGACTGGCTGTGCCTGGGAGCGATTGAGGCTCTAAAGCACGGATGGACTGCCGAGCCAGACACGATGGTCGTCTACGGGAAGCATTTTGTCGCCGACCCAGCGGGCGTCATCCTCGACGGCCAGACCGAGATGTTCAACGTCAAGTATCGACGCACACCCGAGCGTGTAGGCCGGCAACGTTCAAATCTCGAGGCGGCGCTGAGCCAGCAATTTCCCCACAACGGCTACTTGATCGACACGAAGCTCGCGAGATCCGTGCGCTACCGGTCGGAGGACGTTATTGGTCAAGCAGTGGATGTGGACTTTGCTATTCGCCTCGCGCAGCTCGCACCGGCGCGCGCCATTACTTACATCGACACTTTTACCTCGGTGTATCGGTTGACGCCCAACTCCATAATGCAAACGCGCGACAGGAACCACGGCCAGCACTTGCTATTTGCGTTTATCGAGCAACTGAACGTTCCGCCCGACTGCGAACCGGTCCGCAAGGCAGCGCTGCGCCGTCTCGGTATCGAGGCCGTCCTGGACGCTGCCAAAGCGCGTCGCCGCGGACAGGCATTGCGCATTATGTTCTCTGAGTTTTTCGACCGGCCGTTAATCAGCGTGTGGGGCGCCTATCGGGCAGTGTGCATTGTCTCGCCCGCGGCAGCACGCGTGATGGATCATGCCGTGCGAACGGTAAGGGCACGGCCGTGAGCAGCGCCGCGCCACACGTTGGAGCTGAGTTTTGCGGAAGCTTTGATCAAGGGCATTTTCTGGCTAAGTCCCTGCCACAAGAAATCAAGCGGACCACACTGCCTATCGGGCAGAGACTCAGGTGCAGGGAGATTGCATCGTATGACGTACTGAAGGTCGTGGCATTGTTGCACCGTGGCTTCGGCCGCAGCAGATCGTTCTGGGAAAATGCACTGCGGCGCCTGGCGGAACGCGAAATTCCAGCGGATTGTCCGCGGTTTGGTTTCTTGATGGAAGATGGTTCTGCTGTTGTTGGCGTGCTCCTCACCATTTACTCTGAGGTCCCCTCGTCGGCTGGGCTGGTAACGCGGTGCAATCTGTCGAGTTGGTATGTCGAGCCCGGTTACCGTGCCTTTGCAGCGGCGCTCTTTAAGCGTCTGCTACGTGACAAGACGGTCACTTTCCTCAACGTCACGCCCGCTCCAGCAACCTTGCCGCTGATCGAACATTATGGGTTCAAACAGTTCAGCAATGGCTGGTTCCGCGCGATACCAGCGCTAAATCTTGCTTGTCCAGGTGCAAGCTCTGCGCCACTATCCTACTG
>CAXTFS010000313.1:0-4245 GCA_964243395.1 uncultured Acidobacteriaceae bacterium
GCTCCTGAATCATCGGTTACGGTGCCCGTGACGCCGCTGGTGGCCTGCCCCTGCATATAGCCGGCGCTTGCAATCAGCAAGGCAGCCCCAAGACTGGGTAGCCACGAAGTACGTCCGGACGGCCACGGCGTAGCAGCCAACACCAGTCCGCGTAAAAAGTGAAGAACCTTCATAGTGCCTCCAAAATTCGCTGTTGCCGTCCGGCTGTTGCGCCCCTGGTGAATCGGGGTAAGCCGACATAACGGCACGAACCCCGTTATGTGGTCTCGATGCCCGGGCCATTCCTGTAATTACAGGTTCCGTGCATTAGTTTTACCGGTTGCGAAAGCACAAACAATCTCAGGAACACAGGGCGGCCCTGTCAAGAGGTCTGCTAAGATTCCTGTCATTACAGGTTTCAATTAACAAGGGGTTGCACGTGGCGCCTAAGCACCGAGCGGTCTTCGACACACTCAAACACCAGATCGAAGCCGATCACTACGTGCAGGGGAAACGCCTGCCGAGCGAAACGGAGCTGGCGCAGCGTTTTGGGGTGTCTCGTCCCACAGCGTCTCGCGCTTTGCGGGACCTGCAGCACCTTGGCCTAATTGAGCGACGCGCCGGTTCAGGCAGTTACCTGAGTCCGCATCCCACCACAGCTCCCAAGAAGACGCCGAAAGCGACGTTCGGCTTGCTGGTCCCGGGTCTCGGCAACACCGAGATCTTGGACCCGATCTGCAATGAGATCACCCGCTTTTCCCAGAGTCTCGGTTCAACGGTGTTGTGGGGCGATACGGTCGTTTCCGTAACCACCGGTGAGGACGCGTTGGCACTCTGCCAGCAGTACATCGAACGCAAGGTGGACGGCGTCTTCTTCGCCCCGATCGAATCCATCGCCGACCGGGAGCACGTCAATCAAACGATCTGTTCCATGTTGACGGAGGCCGCCATCGCGGTCATCCTCCTGGACCGCGATGTTCTGGAGTTTCCGCGGCGTAGTCAGTACGACCTTGTTGGCATCGACAACTTCTCTGCTGGGTACGTGCTCACGAAGCACCTCTTACATCACGGCGATCGAGACTTCCGGTTTCTGGCCAGACCAAACTTCCCCGCCACCACCGATCTTCGTCTTGCAGGTTGCCGGGAGGCCCTTAACAGGGCGGAGCTGACGCAGACGCAACCGCTGGCCTGGTTCGGTGAACCGACGGACCCAAACTTCATTCGACAGATGCTTTCGCCAACCATGCCCCACGCCGTTCTATGTTCCAACGACCAAACCGCGGCTAAGCTGATCCGAACGCTTTCGAATATGGGAATCTCGCTGCCGCGCGATCTTCGTGTGGTCGGCTTTGACGATGTTCGGTACGCCACACTGCTGACCGTCCCGCTCACCACCATTCACCAACCATGCCGCGATATTGGTCATGCTGCCGTACGAGCCATGCAGCGGCGCATTCATCACGCCGATCGCGCTCCGCAGCAGGTGCTGCTTCCTTTTGACCTGGTGATTCGCGAATCCTGCGGATGCAACGATCACGCTACGACGATCTCGCCCGTTGCTCTGGACGTGCCCCAGCCCTGACGCGCTGACTAGCCATGGATATTCAACGCCTGTATCCGCTCCGGAGATGAATCGTGAAGAAAGCTTTGCCATCGCGTGTGAGCAGCCTTCGTGCCCTTGCGGTCGCCTTTCTAGTAGCAGCCCCGGTACTTTATACGCGCTGTGCCGACGCGCAGAAGCCGGCCGTCAACCTGGAGGCAAAGCTCGCCGACGCCCGTCAGCGCGCCACACTAGGACAGTTGCCGGACGCGGAACGAGAGTTGCGGGAGATCGTCGACTCCAATCCATCGTCTGCAGAGGCTGACTTTCTTCTTGGTTCTGTGTTGCTCCGCGAGCGGCGTCCAACCGAGTCGCTCGCCGCCTATAACGCAGGGGCTCATTTGCGCACGCCTACGGCGGAGGACTGGATTGCGGTCGCTTCCGACTACATTTTGCTGAAGGACTTGGCTGACGCGGAAAAGTGGTTGCACGTTGCCACAATCAACGAGCCGTCCGACGCCGATGTCTGGTATCTGCTCGGCCGCACCCAGTACAACCAGGACCATAACGAAGACGCCGCGCATTCCTTTACACGCTGTCTGGAGCTCCGTCCACGTGATGTTCGGGCCGAGTACAACCTCGGCCTCGCGGAGGAGAAACTGCAGCTCATCTCAGACGCAGTTTCGGCATATCGCACTGCCATTGCGTGGCAGAGTAGCCAGCCGCGGCCCGATGCGCAGCCATACCTAGACCTCGGAACGCTGCTGTTTCGGCAAGGAAAGCCAGCGGAGGCCCTCGAGCCACTACAGCAGGCGGTGCACTTCGGTTCAGGGAATCCGTTTGCCCACCAGCAACTGGGCCTGATTTTCGAGGCATTGGGGCATAACGACGAAGCGATTGCGTCTTTTCAGCGCGCGTCCGCCTTGGCCCCGAAGGCTGAGCAGCCGCATTTCTTTTTAGGCCGGCTCTTCCGCAAGCTCGGGAGAACCTCGGAGGCGACGGCGGAGTTCGCGATAGTTTCCAAACTTCTCGGCTCCCATGCTGAAAGTGCGACCCCAAACATCGATGACCCACGCTGACCGGATTGGGGAGGCGTGCCGCGATGTTCCATAGCAAAGCGGTCCTCGATCAAATTACGGTAAGTTGTAATTACAGGTATTTCAAGAGCACCCTTGACAGCTATGCACCCTTGCTGCCAAAACTTACCTACCCAAGGAATCGTACCGGTTCCCTGGTCTTACAGCTTTGCACTTCCAGGAACCTAGCAATGCTTACTGCTTTAGCCGAGATCTCCTGGCTTGAACGCACCCTGTCGTCCTTCCCGCGGCTTCGCGCAGGCGTTCTGGGGGACTTCTGCCTTGACGCCTACTGGATGCTCGACACTGACACCACGGAGTACTCCGTAGAGACCGGGTTGGCCGTTCGCCGTGTTCGGCGCCAGCGATACAGCTTGGGCGGTGCCGGAAACGTCGTCGCCAACCTTCTGGACCTGGGGGTCGGCCGAGTACGCGCCATCGGCGTTGTCGGCCTCGATCCCTTTGGGGGTGAACTGCTGCGTCTGCTGCGCGATCGTGGGGCCGAGATCCAGGACAGCATGATCGTCGATGAACGCTGGCAGACGATGGTGTACACCAAACCGCATCGCGGCAACGAGGAAGAAAGTCGAATCGATTTCGGAGCGTTCAATACGCTCGACGTGACCACCGTCAGTGCGCTCATAGAAGCGCTCGACACTGCAGCAGCGGAGAGTGATGTTATCGTGCTCAACCAGCAGGTTCCTACTGGTCTGAGCGGTCCGTTGGTGATTGAACAGATAAACGAAGTAATTGCAAGGCACCAGGAGACGGTCTTTGTCGTCGATGCGCGTCTGCGCCCCGACCTCTACAAGGGAGCCGTTCTAAAGCTGAACATGCAAGAGGCTGCGGATGTTCTGAACGAGCCCGCGGAAGACTTCCCTCTGGAAAAGGCCAGAGAGATGGGCCAGAGGATCTCTCAACAAACCGGCAAAGCTGTTTTTCTAACCCGGGGAGAACGCGGCATCCTGGTCGCTGACAGCGGGCGTGTGCATGAGATCCCGGGCATTCTGATCCACGGCAAGACTGACCCGGTCGGCGCGGGTGACAGCGTGGTAGCAGTCATCGCTGCGGGCCTCTCCAGTGGGCAGGAGCCCGAAGAGGTGGCGCGGCTCGCTAATCTGGCGGCGTCCATCACCGTGCGCAAGCTGCAGACCACGGGTACCGCGACGCCGGCCGAGCTCCTGGCCCTGGAGGCACCCGACTATAACTTCGAACCGGAGCTCGCGGCGCGGCCGCAGCATGCTCGGTACGTCGGCGGCTCCGAGATTGAGCAAATCGGCGTATTGAAAACAAATCTGCAGATTCAGCACTGCATTTTCGATCATGATGGCACCCTGTCTACGCTGCGTGAGGGATGGGAGACGATCATGCGCCCGATGATGGTTCAAGCTGTGCTCGGGCCTTGCTATGAGACTGCGGATCCCGCACTCCTGACCAGGGTGACAGAAGAGGTGCGCGCGCTAATCGACCGTACGACCGGTGTGCAAACGCTGGTGCAGATGAAGGAATTAATTGATCTGGTGCGGCAGTCCGGGTTTGTACAGGAGAACGAAATCTTGGATGAACACGGCTATAAGAGGATCTACAACGAGCAACTGCTGCAGTTAGTGCGGATGCGCGTTGCGAAGCTGGAGTCGCACGAATTGAACC
>CAXTFS010000314.1:0-4229 GCA_964243395.1 uncultured Acidobacteriaceae bacterium
GATGCAGATGGTATGCCGATCGCAAGATATGCGATGCTGGACCGATCGTACGTGACGGGCACCGGTCGCTGTGACTACGGAGCGCAAGTCCGAAAACGTCAGGAGCATTAGGCCCTTGCACTCCAACGTTGCCGCGAAGGTGCTCACGGTGCTTCTTGCCCTGTGCGCGGCCCAGGTGATCACCGGCTGCAGCTCTGCACTGATTCCGGCAACTGCACCTACGATCTCGCCGCAAACGGGCGGGTATCTGCCGCCGCTCCTCGCAACGATAGCGCCAACAGCGAACGGCACACTTCTCTGTTACAGCTTGTCCGGCGCGCCGGACATTGTGCAGGGGAAATGTGCAACCGGCAGCACGCTGTATACGGGTCCCATCCCCATCACGATCTCAGGGGAAACGCTGAGCGCCGTTGCCGGTGGGCCCGGCTTCTCCGTTAGTCCTGTAAGCTCTGCCACCCTGACGCTGCTGACGCCCACCGTCTTCCTCACAGCGGGGAGCATCAACTTTGGTCTGCAGCCTGTCGGCACACCCACATCGCCCCAGCCCGTGACGCTAACCAACGTGGGAACAGCTCCGTTGCTGATCAGTTCGGTCGTTATCGTCGGAGGCAACGCCACTTTTGCGGAGACGACTACATGTGGTGCTTCGCTGGCAGTGGGCGCTGGGTGCGTCCTGAACGTCACGTTTCTGCCTACAGCGGCAGGTCCGGTGAACGCCACGTTGCAGGTGACCAGCAACGCGGCTAGTTCTCCAACCTCCATCGCGCTCAGCGGCGTGGGTGCGGTGCCGCAGGCGACACTCTCCAATGCCGCTCTCAGCTTCCCCGACACAGAGACAGGCTTCGCGTCTTCGGTACAGACAGTTCAGTTGCTCAACAGCGGCAACGCGCCGATGCTGTTGTCCGGAATCGCTCTTAGCGGCACCGGAGCCGCCGCGTTTACACAGACAAATACCTGTGGTGCGTCCCTGGCAGCAGGCGCGAGTTGTACGTTCTCTGTGATCTTTCAACCAACTTCTACCGCGCTGGACTCGGCTACCCTGACGATCACGGACAACGCGCCAACCTCGCCGCAGACAGTAGCCCTCTCGGGGAACGGCGTGCCGGACACACCGCTTGCCATTTGGAACGATGCTTATCGCCACTGCCAGACGGAGGTGGTGAACATCGTCGTTTTTGGCGATTCACGATCCATCGTCGACACCACAATCAAGCCTGGTGTCCAGGGCGAGCTTGCGGACACCTTTGGGCAGAAATGGGCTGACCGGCTTCGAACAACACTGCAGGCGGCGTGCGGGTCGCACGGCAGCGGCCTCGTGCCCCTGTTGCCTCTTGCCGGGTTGATCGATCTCAATGGTGATTACTACACGGGGACAGGGTCGTGGTTTGGCACCAATGCAATCGGCCCGTTTCAGTTCGGCAGCGTACCTGCCGGCATGTCCCTGCAAACGACCTCAGCTACCTCCATCAGCTTTGCCAATGCCGGCTCGTTCGATCACCTGAATGTCTACTGTGCGGCCGGGCCGGGCCTCAATCCTTGGACGATGATCGTGGATGGCGCGCCCGTTGGGTCTTGTGGCGGAACCGGCAACGCGCTGGCAGCGGTGATAGCAACTTCTACAGCGCTCGCCCTCGGAGAGCACACCGCCAGCATCGCCTGCGCGCAGGCCCCCTGTGTGGCGTACGGCCTGGAGTCCACCTCCGGCACAACAGGTGTGAGTCTGCACAATTTAAGCGTTGGCGCGTGTGCAGCGGAGTGCTTTGGACTCAATCCGCCATCGCAGTTGGCCTTCAGCGACCTCATCGCCGGCAAACAGCAGTTGGTGCTAATGGAGCTGCTCACAAATGAATCCGGTGTGGCCTACTCGACTGACAGCTACAGAGCCTCCCTGAACAACATCATCAACCATGAGCGTGGACTGAGCGGCGCGCCATCTGTCCTGATGTATGCGCCCTTGCAGGACATCATCTCCGGACAGGCACCGTACTATCCAGTACTCGCCCAGACCGCCAGCGATGATGCGACGGCGTACTTCGATCTGCGCGACACCTACGGGCCGGCTTTTCTGCCGCAGTACTTCGGCCCCGACATGACGCACGAGAACAATGATGGTCATGCGCTCACGTACGAGCAGATGATCTCCACGCTGATCCCGTAAAAACCGGCAAGCTTCCTTGTCCTCATGGGAGAAGGCTGCTGTGCGCGCGGCTACTTGCGCCAACTAGTCGTTTTTGTTCTTGACGATTCGCGGAACAAAAGTACTATGGACGAACCATGAAACCTCTTCTGCTTCGCCCCGCCTTTCTGGCGTCCGTGTGTCTGCTCCTAGGTGGCCTGCTCTCACCGTTGCACTGCGTGGCGGAGAGCTACTCGGTGTACTCGTTGCACCTTGATCAGGGGTCCGCGCTGATAGGGCTCGAAAGCTCCGGGGCCGTGGTGATCGACCAATCCGTCGGCGGCAACGTTTGTGGCGCTGGCGCGACTGATTGCTACTTCACGTACGTTGATGGAAGTGTCGTCAGCACCTCTGCGCAGGCGCCGAGCACGTCGATGCTCGACGATGGCACTGCCTGCAGCCCGTCCATGCCGAGTGGATTCCAAACGCTGCGGGCAACCTGCAATGGCACCTGGGAAGCCATCAGCGGATACGCGGCCAGCAGCAACATCCACACGGCGAGTCTCTATAGCGGAGCCGATCTCTCCAATGACTTTGTCGCTCCCGGCGATGACTTCAAGCTGTTTCTGGATGCGAACGGCGACATGGCCTTCGACAACATCCTGAACGACACGATCTACGAGGCCATTCCAGAGGCGCCGGAGCCATCGAGCCTGTGGCTCTGCGGAACGGGTGTTCTGGCTGCGCTGCTGTACGCGCGTCGGCTGCGGACTGCCTGACGATTACCCCTTCTCTGAGAAGTTTGCCATCACCGGCACTGGATCTCGGCGTATCTGCCCGGTCGTCGACAGTGCGTCGTCTATGGACGAAGACGCGGTGATTTGCTTTGCCCGCCACCGAAGCCCAGTGCAGACTGAAGCCCAGTGCAGAATCCCGGTGGAGGACAAAACAATGGACAAGGATGTTGAGTTGTCTGCGGCCCCAGAGGGCTTTTTCGTCCGCGACAAACAGGGAAAGTTCTACTTCATGCGAACCGAGGAAGGAAGGCGCTACCAGGTCACCGCGGAAGACGAGCCGGTGGTGGAGAAGATCTGGAAACTGGAGTCCTCGAAGACTTCACCCCCGAGCGGCATTCATCCCGACTACTCCTGCGAAAGCCTGGTGAACTGGATGATGAATCACAACATCGATGAAAATTGGCGCAAGGTCAGCGTGATCTGGATGAACCAGTGCTGACCGACCGGCGAGCGCTGCATCATCCTGCGGTGAAGGAGCCGCGGGATCCGCACGCGAATTACGTCCTTAGGCGATGAAACTGCCGTAAGGGGACACCCAGCTGTCTTCTTTACAGGGGGTTGTTGTACCCTGTGGCGAATTCCATTTTCTTGGGGAGAGTTTCATGCGCTTTACGATGTTGGCTTCTGCCGTCGCGGTGCTGTCCGTTGGTCTTGCTGCCGCGGCCGAGCCTATCACCTATACTGAATCCGTCACCGGCTCCGGGATGCTGGGTAACACAAGCTTCAGCAACAGCCTGGTCACGATTACAGGAACGGGGGACACCGCGAACATCGTCAATCCCGCACCAGGTCTGTATCTGAACTACCTCACGTTGCAGGGCACCGTCGCGGGGCTGGGAAGCTTTACGTTCAGCTCGCCGACGAACGTCTTCAGCAACCAAATCTATAGCGGGGTCGGCGTTTCAGGTCCCGGTAATGTGGATATTGTAGATACCGATGACATCGCCTTCGACAGCTACACGCTGGATTCCGCGATTGGACCGATCACCGGAACGTACTTAGGAAATTACTACGATTTCATGACGACAGAAGGCCAATTTGCCCTCCTCGGCGAGGGCGAATCGACGTTTCAGGCCATCCCCGGCAGCGTGGGGGTCAGCCCTGAGCCTTCGAGTTTTCTGTTGCTGGCCACGGGCCTGTTGGGCGGCGTGGGTGTGCTTCGTCGGCGCTTAGGGTAGGGGCGATTCTTGCGTCGTGGAGCACCGTATGACGAGTAACCAAATTGGTGAGAGTCTTAGGTTCGGCCGGTCACTAGGGACTGGCGTACCGTAGGATTTTCACCACAGATGGTGCTAACGTGTTGCATGGACTTGCAC
>CAXTFS010000315.1:0-4224 GCA_964243395.1 uncultured Acidobacteriaceae bacterium
CGCAAGAAGAATGGTGCGGTGACCGGGGCGGTGTCGCCGAAGCAGCGCAAGCAGATTTCGAGCAAGCGGGCGGCGGAGGAGAAGGCGAAGCGGACGCCGTCACGGAGCCCGGAGTTTGAGCATCGCGTCATCGTGGGCAATGAGGAGGAGGGGGCGCCGCGCAAGAAAGCAGATCGCTCCGCCCCGCTGCGGGATGACAACAGTACGAGCGAGCGGGATGACAGGGAAAGTACAGGGAAAGGCAGGAAGCAGGCCTCTCAGTCAGCCCGGGATGATCGTTTTGAGGGCCTCACGAAGGGCGACAGCAAACGCAAGCGGCGCGCGGCGGATATCGCGGAACGGGAGCTGGTATCGGATGGCGACCTCGCAGGCTTGAGTGCGGATCTGGCGCATGCGACCGGGTCTGCGGCGCATGGTGTGGATGCCTGGCCGTTGGTCGCGATTTGTGGGCGTCCCAATGTGGGCAAGTCGACGCTGTTTAACCGGCTGACCGGGACGCGGCGATCGATCGTGGGCGATGAGCCGGGCATCACGCGGGACCGCATCTACGGCGAGGTGGAGTGGGGTGGGCGCACGGTGCGCCTTGTCGACACGGGCGGCGTTGTGCCCAACGATGAAGCGCTGATCCCGAGTGAGATCTTTCGCCAGGCCCGCGTCGCGCTGGAAGAAGCCGACGTTATCGTGATGGTGGTGGACGGGCGAACGGAGCTCGCCGCCCCGGACGAGGAACTGGCGCGGTTGTTGATGCGCGGTGGCAAGCCCCTGTTTCTGGCCGTGAACAAGATGGATTCCGCAGAGCTGGAAGCGGGCGCGGAGAACTTCCGCACGCTGGGTTTTCGCAATGTGTTTCCGGTGTCGGCGGAGCATGGTTCGGGCATCGGCGATCTGCTGGATGAGGTGTGGGCGTTGTTGCCACCGGAGGCCGTCGACGAAGAGCCCGATGAGGTCATGGACGGCATCGACGACGAACTCGCCGAGGATGAAGGCGATGCGCTGGGCGATCGCGCGGCCCTTGTACCGCGAGCCATCAACGACGCGTTACTGGAAGGTGAGGCGGCGACCGCAGATGAGCCCGCGGGCGTAGATGCGCCACCGGTCGGCGAGCCCGACTTTGAAGCACCGACCGGCGGAACGGGCGTGGAGTCGGTACGCGAGCGCAAGCTGCGCACCCATGGCGAGCACGTGCAGCGCGAGACCAAGGTCGCGATCATCGGACGGCCCAATGTGGGCAAGTCCACGCTGCTGAATGCGCTGACCGGAACAGACCGCGCCATCGTTTCACCGATTGCGGGAACGACGCGCGATGCAGTGGACGAGGTGGTGACGCGCGATGGGCATGACTTCCGCTTCATCGACACAGCGGGCATCCGGCGCAAGGGCAAGACGAAGCTGATGGCTGAAAAGCTGAGCGTCATCATGAGCCGCAAACACCTGGAAGCGGCGGACGTGGCGCTGCTGGTGATCGACGCTACGGAAGGCATTGCGGCGGCCGATGCGAACATCGGCGGCTATGCGCATGAGAGCGGGCGCAGCGTGATCATCGTGGTGAACAAGTGGGACCTGATGGCGCCGGGCAAAGACGGGCTTGATGAAAATGGCATGCGGCCCTTCGATGGCAAGCCGCCGGCGGATAAGAAGGTGTTTGAAGAGCAGGTGCGCGATCATCTGAAGTATCTCGATTATGCGCCGCTGCTGTTTGTTTCGGCTTCCGAGTCGAAGGGCATCAATGAGGTGTTCAAGAAGGTCGAGTTAGTGTCGCGTGAGCGGCGCAAGCGCATTACGACTGGCAACATGAATCGCTTTCTGGACAAGGTGGACTTTGGCCGCGCCAGTGTGCCGATGAGCAAGCGCGTGCGGATCTATTACATGACGCAGGCCGCAGTCGCGCCACCGACATTTGTGTTGTTCACGGATCGCGATGTGAAGCTGCACTTCAGCTATGAGCGGTTCCTGAGCAATGAAATTCGGAAGAGCTTCAAGTTCATCGGCTCGCCGATATGGTTCAAGATTAAGGCGCGCAACAAGAAGAAGAAAGATTGAAGACGGGTATGCACACAAGTCGACGTGACTTTGCCAAGCAGCTTGCGGGTGGTGCGCTGATCGCCGCTGCAGGGCCTTCCCTTGCCATGCAGCAGCCGGTCGGACGTGCGCCGAAGTTCTCCGTCATGCTGTGGACGCTGACGAAGGGGGCGCCCTTTGACCGGTGCCTGGAGATGGTCGCGGAAGCTGGATATAGCGGCGTCGAACTGGTCGGTGAGTTTCAGCACTGGTCTCCCGCGGAACGGGAGCGCGTGCTCGCCCGCATGCAGACGCTCGGGCTTGTCGTCGATGCGATAAGCGGGGTGCAGGCAGGCTTTGCGGTGCCGGCGGAGAGCGAGGCGTTCCGGCAGCAGTTCGCCGTGCAGCTGCAGGCAGCGCAGGCGTTGCATTGCCCGCAGGTCATCCTGCTCTCCGGGCCGACGGTGATGGGTGCAGCCGAGGGGGCACAACGCGCGACGGCGCTTGCGAATCTGTCGCGTGCCGCCCAGGCCGCGGCGAAGGCGCAGGTGGAGATCGTGATTGAGCCCATCGATCCGTTGGAGAACCCGGCAATCTGGATGGGGAGCGTGACGCAGGCCGCTGACCTGGTACGTGCCGCCGGCCAACCCAATCTCAAGGTGCTGTGCGACCTCTACCACGAGCAGCGTGGCTATGGGAATCTGCTCGAAAAGCTGGAAGCCAACATCGATCTGATCGGGCTGATCCATGTGGCAGACGTGCCAGGACGGCATGAGCCCGGCACCGGCGAGATCAACTACCCGGCCATTTATCGGAAGTTAGCCCAGTTGCACTACGGGCGCTGGATTGCCATGGAGTTTTACCCCACGACGGACCCGGTCAGCACCTTGCGCCAGGCAAGATTGCAGGCGCAGGCAGCGTTTGCCTGAACACCCACTGACTGGGCGATATAGCGGTGCATGCACGCGAGGTACACAAATTTCAGCCCAGCGGCTTGCAAACGCTGATGCGGAGATCTTCGGCGAGCATAGCCTTGACCTTATCGAGTGCGGCCTTGTTGACGTGCAGATGGGTGTGCAGCGCGGTCTCGCTTTCCCAGACCTCATGCGTGTAGAAGCGACCGGTGTAGTGGACGTCTTCCAGGACGTCGTAGTGCAAGCAACCGGGCTCTTTTCGTGATGGCTCGACGAGCGAGGCGAAGCCTTTGCGCACCTCGGACTCGTGACCGCTTTTGGCGCGGGTTGTGGCGATAACGGTGATTGTGTCCACGGTTTCCTTGCCGCTGCTGCCAAACAAACTCATGATTGTTCTCCAGCGAGTGAGATGCAGCCTTGGAAGCAACACCCTTTGCGGGGCGGCGGACTGGGCGCAAAGATCGGCGTCATCGGGTGCGTGGTGCCTGTGACGTGAGCGGAATGCACCCGTTCGTTGCTTTTGCAGTGAAGGGCGTGTCGGTCAAAGGCGGAATTTGTGAGGAGCCTGGCAGACCTATACTTCCGGCCAACGCGTGAACGTCTGTTTCGGGCCGCATTCATTCCCGAGGTGCTCTATGGCTAACCTGCCGCGTCGCTGCCTGCGACTGCTCTCCCCGCTGCTATGCGTGTGCCTGCTTTGGACCAGCACGGCGGTTGCCGCAACACCGCTAGACGCGGCAACGGCCAAGCAGCAGATCGGAACACACGGAGTCGGCAAGGTCATCCGACTGAATCGGCGGGATGCCACGGAGATCAAGGGTGCGATCGTCTCGCTCGGGGAAGAGAGTTGCGTGCTGCAGGTGCTTAAGCAGCCGGAGCCTGTCACTGTGAGCTACGCCGAGGTGACCAAGGTGCGCGGACCCGGGATGTCACACGGGCTCAAGGTAGGCCTCATCGTGGGTGCCAGCGTCGTGGCCGCGGTGGCGATCACAGCGATCGTGATCTATAAACACACCGGCATTAACTTCCCACCGAACCTGCAGCTTTAAGACAGAGAGTCAGGCAGGAACGAGTGCCGAGGCGAGCCACTCCTGCCAGGCTCCCAAAGCACGCTCGCATTGCAGGCGATGCCGTTCTTTCTTGTCGCGGATGCGTTTGCGCAGCTCTTCTTCCAGCGGCTGCAGCAGGTCGAAGGTGATGTTGGCTGGCTGGAAGCGCTTGGCATCGGCATGCGTGATGTAGTGCATCAGCGAACCGTGCGCGGAGAGGCGCGGGGCAGGCGTAGGCTGTTCGCCGTGTGCCAATGCGGCGG
>CAXTFS010000316.1:0-4207 GCA_964243395.1 uncultured Acidobacteriaceae bacterium
ACATGAAGCTGAAGTGCTTCGCAAGTGTGTGTATTTCCGCGGGCGTGATCTATGCAAGCAATACTCAAGCGCAGATGCTCAATGTTGCCGCCTCACCCGCAAAGCCAGCTACCCAGGAGGCGTCGAGTTCATCGGCCCAGACCGGCGCATCATCGAGCTCACCCTCTGCCGCGCAACCGGGTCAGGCCAACGGCCAGAATCAGCCGGGGCAGGATGAAGCCGCACAGGTGAAGAAGATTGAAGTATCCGACAGCATCACCGTGACTGCTGCCGGGGAAGATCGAGACGTGCAGTCGGTGAACCATGAGCTTCTTCAAGAAGCGGCGCCTGGCACCAGCCCAATCGCCGTTCTGAGCCACTTGCCGAGTGTGGAGGTGACCAAGTCCGACCCTTACGGTGCCTACGAGTGGGCTCTGCGCATCAGTGTTCGTGGTTTCAATCAGAATCAGCTCGGCTTCACGCTGGATGATGTACCGCTTGGCGACATGAGCTACGGCAATCTGAACGGCCTTCACATCAGCCGCGCCGTTATCGACGAGGACCTCGGCCACATAACAGTCTCGCAGGGCACAGGATCGCTCGCGGTTGCTTCCAACAGCAATCTTGGCGCCACGGTGCAGTTCTACACGGCGGACCCTCTGGATAAGCATCACTTCGACGTGCAGCAGAGCTTTGGTTCCTTCAATGGCTACCGCACGTTTGGGCGCTTCGATTCCGGCAGCTTGGGGAAGTCAGGCACGAAGTTCTACATCGCCGGTGTCTATCAGCGCGCCGATAAGTGGAAGAGCATCGGCCAAATCAACCAGCATTACTATCAGATCAACGGAAAGCTCACCCAGCAGATCGGTACCAAGGGCCTGTTCACCTATTATGTCGATTATTCGAATCGCGCTGAGGTCGACTACCAGGATCTAAACAAGGTATGGGTCAAGACGCTCGGGTATGGATGGGACAACTTCGGCAATTGGGGCCAATCGTTGCAGGCCGCCAATGCGTACAACGCCCAGGGAAAGACCGGCTTTGCGCTATACCCAACGCTCGCAACCACGTTTCCCACCCCGGTGAACGCCCTGCAGTCTGCTCCGGGCGACCTGTCCAACGACCCTGAAGATGCCGGGTATTACGGCGCCTCCGGCCTGCGCAAAGACTTGCTCACATACGCGAGCTTTAAGTACGCGTTCACCCCGCACCTGACGTTCGCGATCACCGGCTACGGCCATCGCAATAACGGCCGTGGACTCTGGTTCAACCCGTACCTGCCCTCCTTTGACGCAACGGGGACTCAGGTGTCGCCTATTTCGCTGCGCACCTCGGAGTACGGCATCAGCCGCGGTGGCGTGGTGGGCACGCTCGCTTACGAGACACCCAAGAACCTGATTGAAGGTGGCGGCTGGTTTGAAAAGGAGACCTTTGATCTAGCTCGCCGCTTCTACGGCACCACGCTGAGTTCCCCGGTGTACTCGCTTTACACCTTCCCCACCCATCCGTGCTGGACGCAGTTGGCCTACACTTTCCCTGAAAACGTCTTCCAGCTTCACCTGCAGGATACCTATCATTTCTCAAACCGTCTCAGCGCGTCTGCCGGATTCAAGAGCATCGAGACCAACATCACTGGCAACCTCGCCGGCTATGACGAAGGCCTGAATCTTTCGCCAAGCAGCACGGCTGCGAGCTTTGCGCAGGGCAAGCTCAGATCCGGCAAGCCCTTCCTTCCGCAGTTTGGCACCGACTTCAAGCTGAACACTAAGAGTGAGCTCTTCGCCGATGCCGCCTACAACGTACGTGCCTACCAGGCTGGCGGTAATGGCTTTGGCACCTCACCCTGGGGAACCACGCAGGCGGGCTTCAACGCACTCACCGCCAACCTGCACCCGGAGACCTCCTGGACTGAGGAAGGCGGCTATCGTTACAGCGGCCAGGTGGTGCAGGCCCAGGCCAGCTACTTCCATGTCAACTTCTCCAATCGCCTCCTCGCAATCCAGCAGGGGCCAGCAGTTGCGGGCAATGCCTCGATCCTCTCCAACGTGGGCGGTGTGACAACCAACGGTGGCGACGCTGCGGCCAACATTCGTATCAAGGGCGGTTGGAATCTCTACAACGCCATTACCTTCAGTCGCTCAAGCTATGACTCGGATTACACCGCGGGTGGTTCGGTAATTCCTACGGGCGGCAAGATCACGGTCGATAGCCCCGAAGTACTCTATAAGAACGAGCTCTCGTACAGGCGTGGAGGCTTTGAAGGACATCTCACCTCCGATTTCCTGGGCAAGCGGTACTTCACCTACACCGACGACAACTCTGTGGGAGGCCGCGAGGTGGTGGATTTCGGCACCAGCTACCACAAGGACGAGATCGGTTTCTTTGATCAACTCAAGGTGCAGTTTAACGTCTTCAATCTCGTCAACAACAAGTACTGGGACACCATTGGCACAAACGGATTTATCGCCAGTGATCCTACCTCGGTGGGCAACAGCCCCCTGCCGCAGGGCTCCCCCCGGGCCTTCACCGGCACCCTGACGGCACAGTTCTGAACGAATGACTCGACGCAAGAAGTTCCCGCTTCTCACACCACATAGCCGCTGGCGGGAGGGCACTCTCACTCTGAGCATCTTTGCCCTGCTCGCCTGGACAACGCCGTGCAGCGCACAGCAGCCCGTCGTCATGATCTCGATCGACGGCTTGCGTCCCGATGCAATCATCCAGGCCGAAACGTACGGTCTCAAGGTGCCGAACCTGCGGCGGTTCGTCAGCGAAGGAACTTACGCCGCAGGCGTCACCGGCGTCGTGCCGACGCTGACCTATCCCAGTCACACGACGCTCGTCACCGGCGTAGCCCCCGCAGCCCACGGGATTCTGTCCAACACCACCTTCGATCCCCTGTTTCGCAATCAGATCGGCTGGTACTGGTATGCGGACCAGGAACATGCACCCACCCTGTGGCAAGCGGCACACGCCCGCGGACTCACCACCGCCAGTGTGAACTGGCCCGTTACGGTCGATGCCCCCGGGATCGACTACAACCTGCCCGAGTACTGGCGCGCGAGCACCGCTGATGACCTGCTGTTGCAGCGGGCATTGGCGCGTCCCCTTGGGCTGCAGCAAACGCTTGAGGCAATCGATGGTCCATGGGTGGACGGAAACAACACTACGGTGGCTGCCGACGCGCTGCGCACGCGCTTCACCATCACGCTGCTGCAGCGGAACCATCCAGCGTTGCTGACCGTGCACCTTAGCGCGCTCGATGAAACCGAGCACTTGACCGCACCGTTCAGCACAGAGAGCAACAAGACACTCGAAGCGATCGATGGCATGATCGGCGAGCTGCGTGATGCGGCTCTGGCCGTCGATCCGCATACGGCCCTGGTGGTCGTCTCAGACCATGGCTTCGCCCGTACTGACTACCGCGTGAATCTATACATTCCACTGCTTCAGGCGGGGCTGCTCACAGGAACGCAGGACGCCAAGGGATCAATGACCTTAACCTCCTGGAAGGCGACACTGTGGCCGGCTGGCGGCTCAGCGGCCGTGATGATCAAAGATCCGCAGGACGAAGCCAGCCGGGACGCCATCATGAAGTTGCTGACGGATCTTGCGCGCGACCCAGCCAACGGAATCGATCGCATCGTTCCGCGTGCAGAGTTGGCCGGTATGAGTGGCTTTTCAGGTGCAGACGCACTCGTGGTGCTTCGGCCGCCCTTCCAGCTCGGCTACGCATTCTCTGGCGCAGTGGTCACCGCCGCCCCGTCCACTGGCATGCACGGCTATCTGCCTTCCCGCCCCGACATGCGTTCCAGCTTCTTTGTGATGGGCTTGGGAGTCGCGCAACATCGCAAGCTCGGGCTCATCGATATGCGTGCGATCGCGCCGTCCGTCGCGGCGCTGCTTGGCGTCATGCTGCCCTCAGCGCAAATGCCTGCTCTTGCCTTGCGTTAGGGTTCCACGGACCATTGCTGCAGCGAACTTGGTCGCGTTGCTATCGCTTGAAGATTGTCAACGGCTTTCCTGCAGCGGTAGGCAATGAGACACCCAGCGCAGCGGCAACGGTTGGTGCAATGTCGCGCATATCTATCTCACGGAGATCGCGTCCAGGCCCAATTTGCGGGCCCATGGCGAAGAAGGAGGAGCGCATCTCGGGGGCATCGGGCGAGAAGCCATGGGAACCGTGGCCGGCCGTAGACACCACCAGCGGTCCGGTAAACGCGGCGCC
>CAXTFS010000317.1:0-4199 GCA_964243395.1 uncultured Acidobacteriaceae bacterium
CCGAGTCGGCCTCCGAGCCAGTAACGCGCGCATGGCGGCGATGCTGTTGTGCGCCGTATGTGCCCTGCCCATGCTGCTGGCGGGTCATCTGCACTCTGAGTGGGTTGCGATCGGACTGCTTAGCCTGGCCGCCGCGGCGCACCAGGGCTGGTCAGCAAACTTGTTTACCACAGCGTCGGACATGTTTCCGTCCAGTGCCGTTGGATCGGTTGTGGGCATCGGCGGCATGGCGGGTTCTCTCGGTGGCGTTCTGCTATCCATCAGCGCGGGTCGCATCCTGCAGGTCATGCACAGCTATACGCCGCTCTTCGTTCTGGCAGGATCGGTCTACGTTGCGGCACTTCTGTTGCTGCACGTTCTTGTGCCGGGACTTCAGCGCGTCTCCCTGCTTGACGCAGCCACATCACCGGCTACAAGCTCGGTTTGAGGGCGTCTGTGAACGCGCATCTCGCAGCCTGGAGGGCTTCGCAAGCACCACGGGTCCCGGCTGCGGAGCCTTAGGAGGATGGTGAAGCGTATGGAGCTACCAAAGTACTCGCTTGGTATGGGCGATCGTTTCGCGCACCAGGGACAGGCACAGCTGCGCGCCTGCATCCTGGCAGCAGAGGCGGGCGTGGAGATCGCGCCTGTTTGGAACAAGTCGAACCGTGAGCACGTCATCATTGGATCGGAGCCGCGTGAGACACGTGATGCCGCGGACGCTGCGGTGAAGGCACTGGGCTGGGCCGGCCCCTACTTTGTGGACGCTGACCACATCAACCTGAACACCTTTCCGCGGTTCGTAGCGCCTTGCGACTTCTTCACGATCGATGTCGCCGACAACATCGGCCAGAAGAGCGATCCAACTCAGATTCAGGAGTTCATTGCACGCCATCCGGAACTGCAGGGCACGGTCACCATCCCGCAAATCGCCCAGCCGTTTCAACTCGATCGTGCGTTTGTGCAGCGTGTTGCCACGCAGTTCCTCGCTGCCGTGCAACATGCCGGCGAGATCTACCGCGCCATAGCAGAGCGCAAGGGTGAGGGAAACTGCATTGCCGAAATTTCCATGGATGAGACCGATTCTCCACAGACCCCGCCAGAGCTGCTGATCATCCTTGCTGCTATCGCGGACGAACACATTCCCGTGCAGACCATTGCGCCGAAGTTCAGTGGCCGCTTCAACAAGGGCGTTGACTATGTGGGCGATGTGCCTCAGTTTGGGAAGGAGTTCCGCGAGGACCTGGCAACGATTGCCTATGCAGTCGAACGATACAACCTGTCGAAAAACCTGAAGCTGAGCGTACACTCGGGCTCCGATAAGTTCTCCATCTATGGGTCAATCCGCGAGGCTCTGCAGGAGACCGGCGCGGGCGTTCACGTGAAAACCGCGGGCACCACGTGGCTGGAGGAGCTGATCGGCTTGGCTGAAGCGGGGAACGATGGCCTGGTGCTGACAAAAAAGATCTATGCCGAGGCCTACACGCAAGCCTCCGTGCTGTGCGCACCCTATTCGACTGTGATCGACATCGATCATGCGAAGCTGCCAACACCGGCAGAGGTCGCGGCATGGACCGGCGAGCAGTATGTCAGCGCTCTGCGGCACGATCCAATGAACCCGGCCTACAATCCGAGCTTGCGGCAGCTACTCCACGTCGGATTCAAGGTGGCGGCGAAGATGGGTGCCCGCTTCACCGATGCGCTCGACGCAAATCGAGAGATCGTGTCGCGCAACGTCACGCAGAATCTCTTTGCGCGGCATATTAGACCCATCTTCTTGGGCAGCTGAGCAAGTCTGCTTCCAATGATTCCCTCATGCTTGCCCTTATCGAACGTCGATCGTGCGTTCTTCCAGATTCCAGCCGCGAAGGCTTACCTTCATCTTTTTGGGGGAGACGGCCGGCACGCGAACCTCGATCGTCTCCGTGGCACCCGGCAGAACGGAGACATAGTTATCGGTGTAGTACGCGGGCAGAAGACGCTCACCGGCTTCGCCAAGCAAGGTGGCTTTCGTAGCCAGTGAGGCCACATCACCTTTGTTGGTGATCTGCAGGGTCACAACGTCCTCGTCTGCTTCGTGGTGTGCGGAGGCAGCTACGGATACCTTGGCGGCGCCCATGGCATTCATGCGACGGAACTGCGCGTCGTCGGCAGCGAGCCAATAGATGTTGTGGGAGAGCAATTTGCCCTGACTGTCCTGCATGGTCAACTCAACCAGCACCACGCCCTGTTGTGACAGCAACGGTGTCACGGGGAGGGGAAGCACCGCGGTGGCCGCATCGGCTATGAGGTCGACAGTTGCTGTCTTACTCAACAGCAGCTGATTACTGAGTGAAAAGACCTTGGCGGTGACACTCGCTATACCGGCATCCACGCGCGTGGTGTTGATGGCACTGACTCCGTAGTTGACGAGATCCAGCTGTACGTGGAGCGGTTCACAAGCCTTCTTGACACCATAGAAGCTGGCCTGCGTATCGTAGTCGGAGCCCAGGATCGTCCAGCTGTTGCTGGGCCATGCAGGTTGTGTCATCCAAAGCATGCGGCCGCTGTTGGGTGTCCATAAATGCTGGTTGAAGCCTTCAAAGATGGCGCGATGCGTGAAGTAGTTCAGCATCTGTACCTTGCGTTCGAAATCCTCCAGACTCTGGCCTGCGCCGAACTGTTTCGCGATGAGATCCACAAAGGGATGAAGATCGCCATTTCCGCCCCAGTGCCAGTCATGGTAAGCCCAGGCATCACTGATGGGCCACTGATCTGCAGGAGCCATCTGGGCCTTCAGGCCTTCCAGTGTGGACAGGGACGAGACGCCAAGCTCCACCGAGAAACCGCTGTTATCTCCGGACGTGGATGCCTTCTTGTTCCCGTAGTAGAAGGTCAGATCGTGGTAAGCGTAGGGTCCGCTGTTGCGCAGGTTGATACGATTGGAGCCGGGGGAGTAGTAGCGGGTGCCATCCTCTTTGGCGAGCAGGTTGATGAGCCCTTCGTTCAACTCCGGCTGCGGCACGCCCTCGTTGCGGCCGCACCACATGACGATCGAAGGATGGTTGCGAAAGCGGTCGACGGTGTCCTTGGCGTTGGCTAGAAAGAGTGGAATGTCCTGGGCTTCGAGGTTGTAGTCCTGGGTGCTTTCCCAGAAGTCGTTCCACACCATCAGGCCGTACTCATCCGCCAACTCGTAGAAGGTCTCCTCCGTATTCTGGCCGACCCAGTTACGGATGATGTTCACGTTGGCATCACGATGCAGGCGGAAGTATGGTTCCAGGTGCTCGCGGCTTACGCGCTTGCGGCTATCATCCATGCCCCAATTGCCACCGCGCGCAGCGATTCGCACGCCGTTCACCTTGATGACGAGATCGGTCAACCCAGGCTCGTTGCTGACGTCTTTGACGGCAGGCGAGTTGTTGTCGCCCGCGGCGGTTAGCGAAGCTGCATAGAAGCCTTCGCCGCGCTGGAGCATCGCTTCGTGCCGCACGTCAACTACCTGCTCATTGCGCTCGTGCGCCTGGGCAGGTGAGACCTCAACCCGGCGGAGACGGCCATCGGGACGATACAGGCTGAGCTCGTAGGTGACCTCGCGTACCCCGAAGGTGAGCTCCTTGTGATCGGAGCTTCCTGCGGCCACGTGGAGGTGATAGAGCTCGGGCTTGCCGTATCCGTTTGGCCACCACAGGCGAGGCTGTTGGAGGTGCAGTTGAGGGAACTCGGCAGACGTGAAAGGCACGGTCGTCTCGCCGGGCGGTGCACTGATCGTCTTGGTCGCACTCACTCCTTCGAAGGAGACGGTGACCGGCACCTGCACCACTGTGGCGGAAAGGTTCTTTACCGGCACGTTGACGCTCACATCAGCAGTGGACGTATCCGGCAGTGGAAGCCGGGTAATGACCTGCGCATCTCCGAGCTGTACCGTGTCCGTGGCAGTGAGCACAACGTCCTGCCAGATGCCAGAATTGCGGTCGCGAATCGCAGGGATCCAGTCCCATCCCTCGGTAGCGAGGAAGGTCGGACCATCCAGCTCCATGGTGCCGCCATTGTCCCCTGGACCACCCAGAAGCGATTGCTCCTGAGGGATGCCAGGATGGGGCGGCGGATCGATCCGGACGGCGATCGCGTTGCGTCCTGTGTTGTTGACGAGAGGCGTCAGATCAAATTGTCCACGAATGAACGCACCCTTGATCCCACCCAGATCATGCCCGTTGAGCCAGACCTCGGCAAGGTAGTTG
>CAXTFS010000318.1:0-4199 GCA_964243395.1 uncultured Acidobacteriaceae bacterium
GCGGCGGCGAGGCCGTTGGGGCCTGAGCCGATGACGTGGGCTGTGCGCAGGGGCATGCAGACTTGGATGCGCCGGGATCTGATGCTGCGGGGCCAAGACGCGCGGAGCAAGCCCGGACGCGCCGCCGGCGGAGGCGAGGGCATCACACAGGGACGGCCTGCGGGCACGAAGGTGGGGATCGATGACGTCTGATGAAGCTGAAAAGTATGTACGTTTACCGCTGCTGGAACCGTCGGAGCTGAACCCGGAACAGCGCGAGGTGTATGACCAGATCGCGGAGACGATGCTGCCCTGGGCGCAGGAGTCGGGCTTTCAGGCAGAAGGCGATCATGGGCGGCTGCTGGGCCCGTTCAACGCCTACCTGTACAGCCCGGAGCTGGGCGCGGCGCAGATGAAATACCTGCAGGCGGAGCAGGCATCGACGGAGCTGGAGGCGCGGACGCGCGAGGTAGTGATTCTGACGGTGGGCGCGGTGTGCCAGTCAGGGTATGAGCTGTATGCGCACCGGGCCGTGGCGGCGAAGGCGGGGCTGGCGGCGGAGGATATCGAAGCGCTGGCGACGGGGGCGGAGCCGAAGAGCCTGAGCGCGGATGAGTTGACGGCGCATCGCTTTGTGCGGTCGGTGACGGCGGAGCACAAGGTGAGTCCGGAGCTGTTTGCGGAGGCGCAGAAGGCTTTTGGGCACAAGGGGCTGGTGGATATGTTGCACCTGGCGGGACTCTATATGACGGTGTCGGCGATGTTGAATGCGTTTGCGGTGCCGGTTCCGTAGGAGCTATGAGTTCGGCTGTCATTGGTGGCAGCCGGACCTAGTGTGGCTCAGCAGCCATGCGGTCCGCCGGTGCGGATCTCCGTAGAGCCCTGACGGCAGATCGCTCCTGTTTTTCGCTTCAGAAGCTGCTCACGCTTGTTCCTGATGCGTCCTCACCGAGAACGAGGCTATGTAAGATGACGCTTGATGCGGCCCTAAAAGCCTGAGAGCATGGCGGCATGGAGAACGATGAAATCGTCCCGCTGCTGCGGGAGATACGAGATCTGCAAAAGCTACACGTAGAGGACTATAAGGACGCCTTGCGGAATCAACAGGCAGCAATCGAACTGCAATCCAAGGCTGGCCGGTTTCAAAAAAGGTCGCTTCTCGTACTTCTTGTAGCGGTGCTGCTGGGTGTCGCAGCCCTCATCATGCCCATATTTACAACCCACTGATTGCGAGCCGCCTCCCACGGGCATTGCATCATCCTTTCTGGGTTCGCTCGGCCGTCGGGTTGCATCCGCATCTGGCCATCAGTTTGCAGAGCCAAGACGGAAAAGGCCGTAAGAGGATGGCGGCCTTGAACAAAAGAGAGCTGGCTTATCTTCTGATCGGCCTTGGCGCTGGCCTTCTGCTCAGCGTGGTCGAAGTAGTGGAGCTTGCTGTTTGGTTCCATCACATGTTCATTGTTGGCGTCGCGTGGCGACTGGGTTCGGTCGTCTTTGCGTTGCCGTTTCTGCTGATTCTTTTGGGGATCGTCCTATTGGTTCGCAGTAAACCGCCCAGTCGAACTAGGGCAACAACATACTTGGCGAAATCAGTTGAGGTCGCTGTTCCTCCAGATATGAAAGCGTCCAAACATGAGGTCCATCGGTTGCCGCTCAGCGGTCGAACGCATGGTGATTAGTTCTTCAGGAGAATCTGGCTCTTCAATGCTCTGGTCTATTGTCTGTATGCCATCTAGCTCAAGCAATATGCAATCAAGGGTAGGAACAATCCGCTCGACGCGCTCTCTGAAATCTTGTTCAGAGTTTGCCGAAGCTGCGACATTGACGTAAGCACCTTTGCCCTCGTCTCCGAATCGCCTGAAGTCTTTACATTTCGGGTCAGCTACGAGACAAGCTAAACCCGTCCATACCTGCATAGGATGCCCCTACGGCCTAGAGAGCTGGTTTTTCTTGCCGTGCGTTCGCTGCCACTCTGCCGCACGCTTTAGCAGTTCTTCCTTAGATACGCTGAAGATTCTGCGGACGGCGTTGTCGAAGCGTTCGGCTTCGGTATTGCCGGGGACGGTTGGGGCTGGTAAGGGCTTCATTGCCGTACGTTAGCCAAGTAAGTTGTCACCGTAAATAGAACCAGGTCGGAGCGCGACTTACTCATTATCTTCAACGGTCTACGTTGTTCCCTTGATTACATTTTGGGGCTGGTGGGGCTTAGGTTGAAGTTGAAGTGGTCCAGGTCGGCTTCGCCGGTGAAGTGGGGTTCGTTGGTGAAGTGGGGGTCTTCGCAGTGGTCGCCGGAGCCGGGGACGCAGTGCATACCGCGCAGGCCGAAGTAGAAGTTGTTGGCCTTGATCATTTTGCCGGAGGGCTTGGCGAAGTAGAAGCCTGCCGGGCCGCCTTGCTGGCCGCCGTACTTGTAGGTGCGGGGGTTGTCGTAGCCAAGGGTGATGTTGTTTTGAAAGGTCATGACGGCGTTGGCGCAGCTGTCGTCCCAGCAGTTGATGTCGAAGGTGACGGGCGCGTAGGTGATGAATTTGTTGTTGGTCATCAGCAGCTTGCCGCCGTTGCGGAAGTTAAAGCTCATGGCGTCGTTGGCGCGGCAGAAGTTATCGAGATGGATGTTGTAGGTGCTGGGGGCGCCTTTCATGGGGGCGCCCATGCGGGCGCAGTTGGCGACGACCTCGTTGTTTTTGAAGACGGCGTTCTGGAAGTTGGGGCCCCACTTGAACTGGCCGCCCATGTTGCCGTAGGCGATCGAGTCGGTGATGCTGAGGGTGTTGTTGCCGGAGTCGACGTGGCCGAGATCGAGGCCGTCCTGGGTGTTGTAGGCGAAGGTGGAGTGATCGATGGAGACGCTCATGCCGTAGCCGGCCTGGGTGCCGACGCCGTCGCCATAGCCTGAGGAGCCCTGGTCGTAGCAGACGAGAGCGGGGAAGGGATCGACGGAGGGGTACTCCTGAATGCAGCCGCTGCCGATGATGGAGACGTAGCTCATTTTGAGCTTGCCGTTGCTGTCATGGGTGTTGTCGTCGAAGGACCAGCCGCTCATGCCGTTGAAGGCGATCATGACGCGGTTGGCGAAGACAAAGCCACCGATGTTGCCGCGGATGCCGCTATCGACGTGGCCGTGGATGTACATGTCCTGCAGCAGCAGATCGTGGGTGTCCTTGTTGGTGCCGATGCCTTCGGAATCGTAGTCGTCGATTGGGAAGGCGCTGCTGCAGTAGCGGCCGAAGATGGGCAGGCCGTGGACCATGCAGCTGGAGTGGCGCGTGACCTCGATGCACTGGATTTCGACGAACTGCGCACCGCCGAGATTGAGGGCGTTGTTGACGCCGTGGCCGCCAAAGATCTGCGACATCTTGGTGGGGTCGGGCTGGCCGTCGGCGGTGCTGCAGTTGCCGTAGTTGCGGCCGAGGATGCGGGTGTGCTGCGCGGCGGTGCCGGCGGGGATAGTGGGGTTGGTGCAGTTGAAGGGACCGCTGCCGCCGAAGCACCACGGGTCGGTGGCACTGCTTTGGTCGAAGCCGACGCGCCACTGCCTGGTGTTGTCGAGGATGACGGTGTCGCCGCCGGCGATGACCCAGCCGTTGTTGCCGTAGCTCTTGTCGTCCCAGAGGAAACGGTAGTCGTTGAAGGCGCAGTGCCCATTGGTGCCGGAGCCCTTGTGAGGGGCGTCGGTCTTGCCGTCGCACTGGCCGGTGGGGACCTTGGGCGACCAGCGGGTGCCGCCATCGGCGCGGATGTACCAGGTGGTGGCAGAGGCGGGAGCTGCAGCGCAGAGCAGAAGGATGATCGAGGCGAGAAGAAGTTTGAACACGAGCTTATTTTGCTCCAAGGGACCGGTGTTGCGTGTTGCTGTTCCTGGGACCTGTGCGGGGCGCGACGGTCAGGCGGAGGGTCCATCCCCCTGCGCAAAGAAGAAGTAGTTCACCACCTTGTCGGCCGGGGTGGCGGGGCGAAAGGTGTCGCCGGTCCAGAGGAAGGCCTCATAGCCGAGCGAGCTGAAGAGCTCAAATGTGCCCGGGTTGGAGACTTCGACGACCCAGCGCGGATGGCAGCGGGCGATCATCTCGCGCGCGCCGTTGATGCAGGCGATCTCATGGCCCTCGACGTCGCACTTGATGAGCCGTGGGGAGACGCCGGCGAAGAGCGTATCGAGGCGGGCGGTTTTGACGGGAATATTGCCGGTGTCGGAGAGCTGGGCCTCGTAGATGTTGGCGCCG
>CAXTFS010000319.1:0-4187 GCA_964243395.1 uncultured Acidobacteriaceae bacterium
GCCGACCGCTACCGGGGTGGCAGGCCTGTACGCGTGGAACCACTTAGGCCGCAAGGTGAAGAAAGGTCAGAAGGGCATCCGCATCCTCGCCCCAATGATCGGCACACGGAAGAAGAAGAAGAAGGACAGCGAAGGAGGAGACCTCATGGCTACCCACAAGCCCGTGATCGTCGGCTTTCGTTCCGCGTACGTCTTCGATGTCTCCCAGACCGAGGGCGCAGGGCTTTCACAGTTCTCCGGACGCGTCACCGGGACCGTAGGCGAATACCGCGAGCGGCTAATCGACTTCACTACGCAACAGGGCATTGAGCTTGAGTTCAAGGAGTCGATTGCTCCCGCTTTGGGCATGAGCTACGGCGGACGTATCGCCTTGCTCCCAGGTCAGGCACCCGCCGAGGAGTTCAGCACGTTGGTTCATGAGCTGGCGCACGAGATGTTGCGTAAGGCGGAGCGCCGGACAGCTACGACGAAGACGGTGCGCGAGACCGAAGCCGTGGCAGTGGCTTTCGTGGTTTCGCAGACTATCGGGCTCGACGCGGGACGAGCATCCGCCGACTACATCCACCTGTACCACGGCAATGCCGCCCTTCTGGCCGAATCGCTTGAAGTGACCCAGCGCACCTCCGCGGCGATCCTCTCCGCCCTTCAGCAGCTCAGCGTCACTGAAGCCGCTGAGACCACCACAGACGCGCTGGCTCAGGCCTGCTAACGACACGACACAGGGCGGACGGAGTAGCCCGTCCGCTCCCAGGCCAGCGCACGTCCCAACCTGCCCCAGGAGAGCCACGACGCAGAATAGCAGCGCGTTCCAGTACCTCACCGTCGACACCATCCATGAATCCCTCACCAACCCGCGCCGCACCTTCGAGGAATCCAAACTTCACGAGCTAGCCGAGAGCATCCGGGAGCGTGGCCTTATCCAGCCCATCACCGTGCGGCCGAACAACGATGGCTTCGAGATCGTGGCCGGAGCACGAAGGTTCCGCGCCGCGCAGCTGGCGGAGCTCTTCGCGGTTCCCGCCCGTATCGTGCAGATCGACGATGCTCAGGCTCTGGAGTGGCAGCTGGTCGAGAACTCGCAACGCGTCGACGTGCATCCCTAAGAAGAAGCGCAAGGATTTCAGCGCCTGCTGGATATGCCCAGCTACGACTTAACTACGCTGATCGAGAAGTCGGGCAAGAGCGCGAGCCACACCTTAGCTGCCCAGACTCTGGCTGCGCGCTATGGCGCCGACCCGAGTGCGGCCGACTGGAGGCGCTTCGGCCGCCTGCCCGGATGCACCAACTGCAAGCCCAAATACCGCAAGCCGGATGGGCTGTTTCCATCCGTGCGGCTTTGCAGCCACTCCAAGCAGCAGTTCACCGCGGCAGAGGCTTTCCTCCAAGATATCACGAAGCTTCACGAAGCACGGGAGCGAGAGCGGGAACAACGGCGCGCGGAGAGGGCTCTTGTTCACCGGAGAGTGTCGAAGTTCGAACCTTCGCTTGAAGGCTTCCGGACATCGACCAGGTACTGTGATCGACCCGCCGCAGCAGTCATCGCCTTTTGCGTGGCTGCACTTGCTAGAGGAATGGAGGGCGCCCGGATCGAGAGAGCTCTCGAGGACGACTACCTCTCTCGCGATCCGAGTTCGGCGAAGAGAGCCGCCTATGTCAAGCGCACTATGAGTAAAGCTAGAGATTGGCTGATCCGCTGAAGGGTCGCACACACGCCGCGAGATGAGGATCGCTTCTTATAAAGCGACTTGTCGGTACTACTTTAGCCGGGTGGGCATCAGCTCTGCGGGATGACCTTTGCGAGGGCCATGATTCAGGGCCAGACGGAGCTAAGGGTCATCTCCTGCTCCACTTCAGAGATCTCCCCTCCACCGTCGGGCACACTGCGCATGCGCAGGCAGACCGTCAAGTGACCCATAGAGTAGCGCGATCACGATGCGGTCCTGAGGGTCAATCAGCAAGTAAGCCTGGTCGCCTACGGTATAGGTCTCTCGATACGCTCCTGCACGCCCGACAGCAACTCGATGAGATCCTCGCAGACCACAGGAGTAGCCAAGGGTCCCGCGCACACCAGTTAATACGCCTCTTGATAACTGCGCGCTTGGTGTCATCCGGTCAGACTCTTTGGGAGAAGCCCAGCTGACGACAAATTATAAGAGAGCCGGCCAGAGTAGGTGTATCGAGGGATCAATCGTTGCAGTCTTACCAGACGTTGAACAGGCCGCGTATGAAACGGCGTAAGGTGATATTCCCGTGAACATTCAATTCATATTTGCCCGCGGCCACGTGGAATGACGAGCTACGAGCCTGCGGGCAATCAGGCGAGGAAGAAAGCCGCGGTGACGGCTTACTGCTGGCCGTTCAGGCGAGCGGCGTGATGCTCCTTCTCCTCACGTTGTTCCCTCTCTAGCTGCAGAAACTTCGCGTTTGCAGCATCGGCGCGTGTGCGATCGCCCAAAGCCCGGTACGCCTGCGCGAAGAGACTCTGCACAGAAGGCTCGCGTGGGGCTGCCTTCTCGGCGGCTTCGAGATCCGGCAGCGCGTCCGCGGCTTTACCTGACCGCAGGAGCAAGCGCGCGCGCTCGGCATGAGCCTGCGCCAACGAGGGGCATAGCTCCAAGGCGATGTTGACCTCTTGAAGACCTGCGGCTGCCGGTTCACCCAGTTCATCGAGCGAGTCGGCCAGCTTCCAGTGCTCTGCGCAGTTGCGAGGCTGTTTTGCAAGCAGAATCCTGTAGGTGTCGCGTGCATGGGTCCAGTCGCCCGTGTGCCAGTAAAGGTCTGCGAGATGTTCCATCGCGCCTGGATCGTTGGGCGCTGCCGCGATTGCCTGCTTGTATGCGTCGATGGCGCCGGGCGTGTTCTCCATGCTTTCCATGATCTCGCCAGCCATCTGGTGCGCCAGCGGCGTTGCAGCGTCGATCGACTGTACCTGAGCGAAGGCCGATTGCGAGAGTTGGAGATGAAGCTTGCCGAGCAGATACCAGGCTTCCTGATCCTTGGGGTTCGTCGCGAGCACGCGCTCAAGCTCGGCGATCGCCTCAGGCAGGCGGTTCAGGCCGACAAGGGTTTGCGCGAGGGTGACATGAGCGAAGCGATCGTCCGGCATGGCATTCGCACCGGCTTGAAGCGGCGACAGGGCCTCTGTGAACTGCCCGAGCTTGAATAGGGACGCACCCAGCATAATCTGTGCCGGGCGCATCTCCGGCGCGAGTGCGAGCCCACGCTGCAGCGTGACAACCGCCTCGGGGTAGCGGCCCAGGTTATATAAGAGGCGTCCCAGGTTGTTGTAGGCGGGGGCCAGAGTGGGGGCAACCTTGACGATCCGCTGGTAGTCAGCCACCGCTACTTCGTCGCGGTTGGCAGCCTGCGCTTGCTGCGCCTCGTTGTATAAGGTTTGGACCTCTGGCGTGATCTCCTGCGCGTGCAGAGATACCAGGGTCGTCGCGACCCCTAGAGCCTTTACGCCAAAGCCAAACCTGATTCGTTTCAAAGACACCACCAAACCCGATGCAGGGCGGCTCACACAGCAGCCTGGGCGCAAGCGCGCCCGGCCGCCGCATGAATGACGCCCGTCAGAAGGTAATTCTCCCGCTGAGCTGCCCTTGCCTTTGCGTGTTTGATTGGCCGGGGAAGATATAGCCGAAGTTGTTCGTACCATCATCCACGTTGCTATCTGGGCTGTTGAAGCGAACCCGGTTTAACGCGTTGAAATAGGTCATCTGCAGCATGAAGCTGACATGCTCGCCGAGGGCGAACTTCTTGGAGGCGTTGATGTCTTCGTCGTAGTAGCCGGGACCACGCAGTTGACCATAAGTGCGGTAAGCATTGCCCAGCGTGAAGGTTCCGGTGGTGCTGGTAAAAGCAGTCGTGTTGAATAGCTTGCGGTTGCTCTTGCCCGAAGCGAAGTTGAGGTTCTTGTAGCCGCCCGTTTTGAACGAAGCGCCGTTGTCTACATCGGGTCGGTTGAAACAACCCACGCAGCCGAGCGGGTTATCGTTCTCCGAGACGCCGAACGGGTTTCCAGTCTGATACGTAAGAATGAAGCCCACCTGCAGGCCCCCCAGAAGCTGTCCAGTGAAACCACATTATTAGCAAAGGATTTACCAGGACCGATAGGCAGCTCGTAGGTACCGCTGACGTGTGCGTTGTTCAGAACGTCCGCTAGACCGGGGGTGAACTCGGCATAT
>CAXTFS010000320.1:0-4180 GCA_964243395.1 uncultured Acidobacteriaceae bacterium
CGCCATTGGTGTTGTTCTTCGAAGTGGCAATACCGCCCAGCAGCTTGCCATACGCCATGTAGCGCCCCCTGTGGTATTCCCCGCGCGCGCCGAACAGGTAGGTGTGCTCGAGGTAGACGACGTTGGAGAAGGCAGTCTGCAGGTTGATCTCTGCCGTGATGCCGACGTAGCGAGCGAAGTCGTAGTTGGCAAAGATGCCGACGCCGGAGGCTCGTTTCTGGGCGTAATCCGGATCGATGTTCTGGTAGGAAGCACCAACCGCCAAAGCGTTGCCGGTGGCCGCGGCAACTGCCTGCGCCGAAACACGCGGCGTGGCAATTGTGAGGGCAAGGGTGAGAGCCAAAGCGGAAAGGCAGTGCTTCATCATAAGGTCTCCTGAAACGGCGGCGCCCCTTGCGTACTGCCTGGGGACGCCGCATGGGTCCAGCGCGCGTGGTTTGGGCCCAGTGGCCTTTGGTGAGATAGGTGGCTAGCGCTGTTGCGGTGGGTTAGCGGCAGTGGTTGCCGGGGCGGCTGGGGCGGTTTGTGCGGTGGCGTCGCCGCCTGCCGGAGCAGTCGGAGCAGCGTCAGCGCCGGTCGGTGCCGCTGCGCCAGCCGGTGCCGCGGTTGCGGGAGCCGGAGGAGCGGGCGGTGCCGGGGGTTGCCAGTATGCGAGCTTCAGGTAAACCGGCGTGATCTCGAAGGGGAGCTTGTCACGCGAGCTGAGAAGCGGTGCGTAGGCGGCGTGCAGTTGAATGACCTTGTCCGTCCAGGGATCGAAGCGGAGCAGTTGAGCGAGCGGCATCGCCGCCTGCTGCTGCAGATCGGTGTTGTTGAGCTTGGGGCTCTTGGACACGATGGCCTGCATCCAGAAGCTGCCGTCCATCTTCATCAGACCGTCGCCGATCTGCGCGTCGGTGAGTGCCTTGAGACCCTTGGAGCGAGCCTGCAGCTGCTGCAGATAGAGACCGAAGAACTTCTGTCCGTCCGAGAGATCGGAGACGCTGAGCAGCTCCATGGCCTTCTTGGCGGCGTCGACGTTTTCCTGGTCCGTGTGGTGCATCGGGATCCGCTGGAAGGCAGACTCCTGCGGGAACATCAGGTGGTCGTTAAAGGCGAACTTGGTGTCGATGTGGTGACCAAGCAGGATGTGTGCGACCTGGAAGGCCAGAAGGGCGTTCAGATCACCCTGCTGCTCGGCCTGCTTGCCATCCGCCGAGGGGACAGCGGTGGTGTCCAGCAAGCTCTTGGAGACCAGGATCGTGTTGCCGACCGAAAGCGTTTCGAGCGGCTCGGTGAGCAGGGTACGGACCTTCAGCGGACGGTCGGTGGCGATCTTGTTGTAGGCCAGGATGTTGTTGGCGAGCAGCTCAAGGGTCTGGTCGAACTCGCTGGGAGCATCGATCAAGCCAGCCTGGAAGAGGCGGTCGATGACGTTGTCTTCGGCCTGCTGCACCCACTCACGCTGTGCCTGCAGCGGGCTGACGTCCGGTGCGTTCTGCGAGGCATCGGTTGCGCCTTCGACTTCCAGGGTGGCCTGGTCCGCATCCTTCGGCGGAACCTTGAGCGAGTAACCCCAGATGTAATTGACGGCCTTGAACTTCAGGGTGTGATTGGGGCTCTTGGGGTCGGTCTCTTCGATGTACACCGAGGTGGGCATCCAGAGACCTTCCTGCACGTTGGTACGCCACGAATCGAAGTGGTAGAACTCGGCGATGTCCTTTTCGGAGCCGGCGAAGTCGCCGTTGAAGCGGACGATGTTGCCGCTGTTGCGCTCAATCCAGACGCGGCCGGCGAAGCGGCCGGTGGCGCCCTTCTTGATCGGGTTCACATCGAACACGACCGTAGGGATCGTGCCGAGAAAGTCATTGCGAACAAAGGCGAACTGGTAGTTGGCGCGGTTGAAACTGTTGCTGTCGACCAGGAGCATCTGCACAAAGCCGGCCTCGTGGTAGGTCAGGTGCAGGCTGGCGGAAAGGCCGGAGAAGTAGCCGAGCGAGTGCTTGAAGAGGCCGAGCTTGCCGCCTTTTTCGTTGGCTTTGTCGCCATTGGCGAAGCTGGTGTCGTTGATGACCTTGCCGAAGTTGACGCGCCCGAGGAAGTGAACATCCGACTCCGGAACCTGGCCCATGACCGGGTCAGGGCGCATGTTCTGGATGTAGGTCTCGACGATCGGGGTACGTTCCTTCAACGTCTTGATGATGACAGCCTCGCGAACAATGGCCTTATCGATCAGCGCATTCTGCGCGGCGTTGGGCTTGCGGTAGTCGTTGGTGGTATCAACCTTCTTCTTCCCGATGGGAAAGGCCAGCGCAGGCAACGCCGGAGCGGCGAGAAGGGCGAGTGTCACAGCAGCAGTGAGTTTCGTCCGGTTAAACATGCGTTGAGACTCCTTGAGGTACGGCTTTAGCGAGTTGGGCAGAACCTGCCGATAGAGGGTGAAGAAACGGAGGTGTCGAGGGCGATTGGTGAGGCCACAGCCGGTTAGCTCATCTGGAACTTGACGGTGACCACGCCCTCCCATGGCACAGGGCTGCCGCTGGCATCCAGCGCCGGCTTGAAACGTGTGCCTTCTGCCGCCGTAACCGCGGCCTGATCCAACCCGTGGCCGAGACCACTGACAACGCCGAGGACCTGCACGCTTCCCTCAGCCGTAACGCGAATCCGAACAGAGACGTTGCCCTCAAGATGCAGGGACTTGGCTTCCTCGGTATAGACCGGTGCCGGCTTGTAGACCAGCGTCGGTGTCGACTTCGCCACCGAGGACTGTACCTTGGGTTGCTGCATAGCTACCGTTTGCGGCGCCATATTCATTGCGACGCGCTGAATCGGTGCGTTGTTCAGATTTTTGGAGTTCATCGGCCCAGTGCAGCCGACGCAGCCCATCGCCACACCCGCAACCGATCGGGGCGAGGTTGCATTCAGATCCCGTCCACCAGGTGAGCCGGAGCCCATGCTGACGTTGACGGCGTGCGGTCCGCTGCCCGTGTTGGCGCCGGGCATACCCGGCATGCCCGCTGTGCCCATGTTGACGCGGGCCACGGCCGGGCCGCTGAGCGGCTTGAGCGGGTTATCCGGTGAGCCGAGGCGAACGGCGCTGGGGTGAACGTCATTGTTCGGCACGTGCGCCGGGCTACCCATGAGGTTGACCGCCCTGGGCGCGGGAGGCGCGGGCTGCAACTTGGGCGGTGGCGGATCCTTCACTACCGGCTTCGGCTGCGGCGGCTCGGGAGTCGGCGGCGGCGGAACCGGTGGCGGCGGCATGGGAGGGGTCGGCACCGGCGGGGGTGGCGGCGGTGGCGGCAGCTTGGGCGGCGGCGGTGGCGGTGGCAGCTTGGGCGGCGGCGGCGGCGGCGGCTCGGGCTTCGCTATGTGGATCGGGTCCACCAGCTCGGCGTGCTGCGTCTTGGGTTTTACAGCTGCGACCTTCACCAGGAAGAGCAGCGAGAACGCGATGAGGACGTTGACAGTGATGGCGGTAACCGTAGCTCCCTTGCTGCGGGTTCCATCGTTGAGCACGCCGAAGTCACGGAATTGCACGTTTTCCGCATTTGGCTCGTTGCTGTGGAGGGGCTTGGGCATCTCTATCAACCTCGTGGTGTCGTTGGGAGCGAAATCGTCACGTTACCCGAGGTAGTTACCTGAACCATAGCAGAAGCCAGGTAGGTGTTTCCCTCAAAATGCGTGACGTCTTCGCGGGTGCTCTGGTGTTCGCCGACCATAAATCCCGGCGAAATGTGGCGAAAAGTGGTGAGAATGGACCGGCGGGCGGCGCGGCCGGGAACCATCGGGATAAACGTTGAAACTGCCGGAACGGGTGCGTTGGCCGTCGGCGGCTGGGTTACCAAGGACGCCATCAACGGGTGCCGACCGGTCCTTTTGTGGTGATCCCGACGGCGGGGATCCTGCGTATGGGGGCAGGGAGTCGAATTGGGAAACGCATCGTCGCTGGAGAGAACCCGATCCCCATCCAAGTGTTGCTGACCCTGCAGCATCGGTTCAAAGGTGAGGCTCTCCGCGCGCTCGGTCCCAGCCGTCCGGAAACCTTGCGCATATTGTCTCTGTCCGGTGTGAACTGGCTGTTGACGAATCTCCCCGATTCGGCCCGGCGCGCAAATCCCGCTTTGGGGGGATCGACCACCGGTCGGACGGGTCAGGGAGCGGTAAACCGTGTCCGTTGACACGAAAATCTGGAGCGCCC
>CAXTFS010000321.1:0-4165 GCA_964243395.1 uncultured Acidobacteriaceae bacterium
CTTGGCCGGTGGCGGTGCTGTGCAGCGTGCTGCAGGTCTCGACGGCCGGCTACTACGCTTGGCGCTCACGTCCGGAGGGCAAGCGGGCGGCCGAGAACAGGGCGCTGATCGACGACATCCGCCAGGTGCATGAGGCCAGCCAGGGCCGCTACGGCAGCCCGCGCGTGCACGCAGCTTTGCGGGCAGGCGGGAAGAAGATTAGCCGCCGCCGGGTGGAGCGGATTATGCGCAGGAACACAGCTATTTCAACATTGCTGGTGTGAGCTATCAGTTGCAAAATGTTGGGGAGCGGCGAGATTTCTACCGGTTCTTGCATCAGGCTGCAAACGGAGCGAAACATCTCATCGTTGTCTCCGCCGATCACAGTGACTTCCTGCCAACGCTCGGCCTAATCGAAGTGCTATCCAGCTTCGAAGCGTGCCCAGGAACGTCACGGAAGGGCCTGTAGCGGCCTTGGGTGTGTATCGGCGCGCGACAGTGACCCTGTCGCTATGCGCCGCAAGTTGTTGCTTCGGTTTACAAAATCCGTTGCACGGGGGGGTCACGACTGGAGCCGATCGCGACCACTATGGGCAAGTCATAAAATAAATGAACTGAAAATTCAATGTATCTCATTGATATTGTTTATTATTTGATGAGTAGCGAGTACTTGTATTTTATCACATGTCCCATGTCCCTCTGGTTAACTAATTGGACTCAGAACGTTAAACGCAAAACCAGGCGAGGTCACAGGCAGGCACCGATTCACAATCAAGGTGCCATCATTCGTCCTGCCAGAGCCAACCCAGCTTTACATGTGACCCGGCTCTGAACCACGCCCATTCTGGCCGCCATAGCCTCCAGCCAGCGAGTTCGACCACCAAAAATCGCCTCAGCGTTGCCCAGCAACGCACGATGAGCTCGGGCACACAAGAACGCTCGCGACCTCACGCCGACAAGCTGCCAGCACCTGTATATGGGCCAGCTTGTCGGGATTGACCACTTGATAGAGTTCCAGGATTCGTAGGCCGTCCGTTTTGTGGATAGTGTGGAGAGCGTTCGACCGTCTAGAAAGGTGATGATTCCCGCTTCGCCATTGATCTGCACGACGTGCCGCGACACGCGGTCGAGTTCGTGGCGCAGTTGGCGCGGCAGAAGCCGTCCGTGCCGGATCAGGCGCGCAATGCGGTCGGCACCGAAGATGCCAGTCTTTGAAACCCTCACTTTGCCGCCACCGTCCGACGTCAAGGTCGCATCCTCAGCCAGCAAACCCAACACTGCGGACTCATTGCCCTCTTCCAAAACCTGCAGGAAGCGCAGGACGAGCCGTTCGTGCGCCTCTCTGCTCACCTCGAACCGAGGCCGAGCCTCGCGGATCCGAAGGCGCGCACGTCGTGCCAATTGACGGCAGGAGGCCGCGCTCTTGCCGAGCATCATCGCGATGTCAGCAAAGGAACAATCGAACACTTCATGCAGCAGGAAGGCTGCCCGCTCATCCGGCGAAAGCCGTTCGAGCACGACGAGAAACGCCATGGAAAGCTCGCCCGAAAGCTTCAGGTTCTGGTCGGGCTGATCCGCGAACTCTCCAGTAACGGGTTCCGGCAGCCATCGACCCACATAGACCGCGCGTTGAGCAGAAAGCCGGCGCAGACGATCTATGCAGAGCCGGGTTGTGACTGAGACGAGCCAAGCCTCTGGGCAGTCAATCTCGGTGCCAGCCGACTGTAGCCAGCGCAAGCTGGCATCCTGCACGACGTCCTCGGCCTCGCTGACAGAGCCAAGCATCCGGTAGGCCAGCAACTTCATCCGGCCACGATGCTGCTCGAAGACGGTCGCTCGATCTGACAGCGGCTCCCCCTCAGCACGATTTCCGCTAGGTGAACCATGCCGGCTGTGAGACCGCAACGCAGATTGATTGGAGCGGCAACTTTTTTGAAGCGGGCGTCACATCGGTGCCGGTCCGTCCGTCTTCCTGATGTCTGCCTGCAATACCGATGGCGGAAGTGACGAAAGTGATGGCAAGACTTCCAGCGATGCGAAGCCTTAACAGGGGAGCACGGCCGTGCTGAGATTGGATCCAGATCAACTGCAATCGTTTACCGTGTTCGACGTGTTCGATCCCGATGAGCTCGGCGACGACTCAAGTGTCTCGCGCCGGTTTCCGAACTACAACAACCAGAACACATACCGCCTGCGCGACCAGGGCCTCCGCAACGAGCGTCCGCGCGGGCTGCTCTCGCGGTTGGCTGTGCGCCGCGAGGGGGTGTTGACAATCGGCTATGTCACATCCCGGTTTGGAACCGACATAGGCATCATCGGCGACGGCGTCCGGCGGCTTTTCCTGACCTTTTCGCTGAGGGGCAGCATTGTCTTGCAGACTGGATTTGATGCAGCAGTGGTGTCGTCCGGGACACGCGGCCTAATCTACCGCGGTCTCGCCGGAACACGGCTGCTTACCACCGACGAGAGCAGCCGGATTACGATACAGATCGACGAAGCGCGCCTGCTCCGCCTCTTGGAGTCGCTGCTGGACGATGTCTGCCCCGAATGCCCGAGCTTCGCGCCCGATGTGGACTGGGCGGATCCCCCGGTCGCGCCGATCGCCCGGATGGTGCGGCAAATGATCGAGGAGCTTGGCGAGCCTTCGGGGCTGTATTCCGTCGCGCCGGCGTTGGAGACGTTCACCGACACGCTTGCGCATCTAGTGCTGGCCCGGCTCCCGCACAGCTACAGCGCGCGATTGCGTGCGCCGCAGAGCCCGGCCATACCCCGGCAGCTTCGTCGCGCTGAGGCGTTCATCGAAGCGTATGCGGGTCAGCCGATCTCGGTTCCTGATATCGCCGCGGCCGCCGGATGCGGAGCGAGGGCATTGCAGTTGGCGTTCCGGCGATTCCGTGACACGACGCCGCTCGCCGCGTTGCAGGAGGCGCGGCTGTGGGCGGTGCGCGCGGCGTTGGGCGCTTCCGACGCGCCGGCCTCGCTCATCGCGCGCGAGTTCGGGTTCAGCAATGCGTCCCGGTTCAGGGCGGCGTTCCGCAAACGGTTCGGCGAGGACCCGCGCGAGATCCGCTGAAGGCGCGTCCCGTACAGAAAGCGAATTGCTCGGACAGATCGCGAAGCAAAATGTTGGGGTGATCGCTTTCCCGGTAGCGCCGACAGTTTGCCCCGCATAACCACGCTGGAAGAGGCAATTGCGACAGAGGCGTGGTCTTTGCGGGCCCCGGTCCACCCAGGAGAAAACGCATGCCAAGCACCACCGGCAACACCGTCACCTACAGCTACGACGGCCAGATCGACACCTCCGTGGTGCCGACCAAAGGCTGTTACGACATCACCACCATTGGAGCCGTCGGCGGGGCTACCGTCGGTGGTGATGGAGCCGCAGGGAAAGGCGGCGCCGGAATGGTGGAACCGTCCTGTTGACGGCTAGCGAAACGCTCGACAGCGCGGTGGCCGACGAGGGGCTTTAGGTAGACGCGAAGCTCTTCTCCAAAAAGGCAGTGGGAATATCAAAAACCAAGGGCAGCCTACTTGCCTACCTTGGGCTGATCAGTCTGGGTGATGCCTGACAAGGGCAGCAAGCTGCCCCAGGTTTTTGATAACCCCTGGCTCAACACCCCGTTGGAGGGTCAAGCCATGCGCATCAGCGACTCTGTTCGCCTTGATCGTCCTGCTTACGCTTCTGTTTTTTAATCGCCATCGCGCTTCTGTCAGCCATGAGGAGCACACACCATGGATGGTACTGACTTTATCGTTCCTGACCGGCGTCCCTGGCAGTCGACCGGCATCGATCAGATGTCGCTGTGGGAAGCCGTTTGCCGGCTGGCCATCTGTGCGGCAGTCGTATTGGCACCGTTCGGGCTGCTCGTGGGCTTCGCGGCTTTGGGGATTGCTGGGCAGGTACCAGAGATCATCGCAGAACCCCGACCTTATGACGCCGGACCTGACGTCCGACCCGAGGCCCGTTGTCCGGGTCGCCAGTAGGATGCCCCTGTAAATCAGCGGCGGGTCTCGACGCTGATCAGCGGGACCGTCGCAAGGTTGAGGGTTTATGCCGCGATAGCCGCTGGCAGATGTGGATCGTCGGCGACTTGGAAGCGCTGCCCGAAGCCGGAGCCGAGCGTGCCGTTGTAGACGGCGCAGCGAACCTGCAGCAGCAGATCAGCACCGCGTCGCGACCAGCGCA
>CAXTFS010000322.1:0-805 GCA_964243395.1 uncultured Acidobacteriaceae bacterium
CCGGCACGCCGTAGGCCAGCGCTCGCCACGCCTCAATGTCCACCAGCGGCACGCGCGCCTACACGCCCAGCAGCAGGACGCCCAGCGCAGCGCACAATGCCGCCTGCCACCCGATAGGCATCCACCCGCGCGACCACGCCCGGTGCAGCCACGCGCCGGCCAGGAACTCCAGCAACATCGGGCTGGTGTAGATGGACAAGGCGGCATCTTCTGGATGCAGTGCCAACCCGGCCAGGATCAGAGCGCCGAACCCGGCGGTCAGCACCGGCAGGCGTATGCGCGCCGGCAGCACCAGCGACGCCGCGAACGCCGCGTAGAAGAACGCCTCAAAGTTGAGCGTCCAACCCTGGACCAGCATCGGCCAGCCCATCCCATCCGGCCCGGCGTGCGGCAGGAACAGCAGTGAGGCCAGCAGGTGCCCGGCATTCGTCGTGCCGGCCAAGATCGCGGCTAGCAGCGTCGCCAACCAGTAGAGCGGCACGATGCGGATGGCCCGTGCCCGCAGGAACGCACCCGGCGACGGCTCGCGTCGGCTGACGTACTCCATGATGAAGCCGCTGATGATGAAAACAGATCGACGCCGGCCTGGCCGAGATCAGTATGCGCCCAGGCTATGTGATGCGCTACGACGGCCAGCGCTGCCAGGCCGCGCAAGGATTGGATGCTTGAAAGCGTATGGTTCGTCTGAATGGTCGCGCAGCGTCCACCGTTCGTTGTACGTCGTCAACCAAGGAAATGTGGCGCTACTGCCTCTGCTTCGCCCGCACTAACTTACGCGCCACGCTGCGCCAGACGCGGTAGGGAT
>CAXTFS010000322.1:815-4142 GCA_964243395.1 uncultured Acidobacteriaceae bacterium
TGCGCTACGACGGCCAGCGCTGGGCCGCTCCAAGGCCGTTCGGCATCCTGACTATGCCGCTCGACGCAGCCCACAACCACATTGCATCAGAGCCGCACTTCTGGATCAACGCCTGACCGGAAATGGCCAGAGCCGAGCTAAGCTACAGCCGTAATGTGACTGTCTCGTTCTACACCGCTGGCCAGAAGACTCGCGAAATATGCAATGGTGCGCTGCAGCCCATCATCGAGCGCGACGATGGGCTCCCAGTCAAGAAGTTTGCGGGCCAGTGTGATATCAGGGCAGCGCTGGGTGGGGTCGTCCTGCGGCAGTGGGTGATAGACGATAGGGGAGCAGGAACCGGTGAGTCTGATAACGCGTTCAGCAAGTTCGCGAACGGGAATTTCATGCGGGTTGCCGAGGTTGACGGGGCCGGTCACGTCGTCGGGGGTGGCCATCAAACGAATGAAACCTTCGACTAGGTCGCTGACAAAACAGAATGCGCGAGTTTGGCTGCCGTCACCATAGAGGGTGATAGGCTCGCCGCGAAGAGCCTGGACAATAAAGTTGGAAACGACCCGGCCGTCGTTAGGGTGCATGCGGGGGCCGTAAGTATTGAAAATACGCGCAACCTTGATACGCGTCTGATGCTGGCGATTATAGTCAAAGAACAACGTTTCGGCAGCGCGCTTGCCTTCATCATAGCAGGCACGGGGGCCGAGAGAGTTTACATTGCCGCGGTAGTCCTCGGGTTGAGGGTGCACGGTTGGGTCGCCATAGACTTCAGACGTGCTGGCCTGAAACACGCGAGCTTTTACGCGCTTGGCGAGGCCAAGCATGTTGATTGCGCCGATGACGGAGGTCTTCGTCGTCTGCACCGGGTCGAACTGGTAGTGGACCGGGGAGGCCGGACAGGCAAGATTATAGATTTCGTCAACTTCCGCATAGAGAGGAAAGGTCACATCGTGACGGAGCGCTTCAAATTGCGAATAACGCATTAGGTGGCTTATGTTGTCCTTTCGGCCGGTAAAATAGTTGTCGACGCAGAGCACGTCGTTGCCTCGTGCAATAAGTTGTTCGCACAAATGCGAGCCAAGGAAGCCAGCGCCGCCAGTGACTAGCACGCGCTTACGGGTCAGACTCACGGGCATCTCCAACATCAAGCGCTCTGGATGTAGCGTAGTCGCAACTAAACCCTCAACGCGGCCGATGTGATACCAGAGCAGCCGTCGCCTTGGTGCAGGCCCTATAGCGGTTCACTGCCGACGCGGCCACCAGCGAAGTAGGTAGAGGTTGCCGGTGAGGAGATCTACGATGCGGCGTTCGGGGCCTGCTGGCCGTCCGGCGAGGTGCCATAACGTCGCTTGGCAAAGGAAGAACACGAGAAAGGTGAGCGCGCCGATGCCGGCGCCCGCGATGAGGGCCTGGGGGCGGCCGAGCTGGACCGTGGTCCAAACGCCGGGCAGAAGGCTGAGAACCGCGACGGTGATGCCGAGCGAGGGCAGGAGGCGGGCGACGGTCATGGATAGCTGCCGGAGTTCGCGGTTGCCGGCGAACCAGAGTTGCCAGATGAACATAAGCGATTCGACAGCGACGACGGCGACCATGGCTAGGGTGATGGTGTGGAGATCGTTGGTCCAGCGGACGGCGAGAATCGCAGCCACTTTCAGGGCGGCGGCGATGGCGTGACTAGCGACAACCTGGCGGACGTGGCCCTGGGCCGACAAGGCAGTGACAGTGACCCAGCTAAAAGGCAGAAACATGCAAGACCACGCGAGCACGGCGATAAGTGGCTGCGTGGCTTCCCATTGCGGGCCGAGAAGGCCCGTCACCAAATAACCGGAGCAGGCAGAAATACCGGCCGAGAAAGGGACCGTGACGAGAGCGAGAGCCCCGGCGACGGAAAGGCCCATCTTGGCAGGCACCGTACCGCCACGACCGGCGAGGGCAAACCCAGGGAAAAGGGCTGCGCAGGCAGGTTCAAGCAGTTCCGTGACGGGAAGGGCGGAAATCTCACCGGCCAGGACATAAAGGCCAAACATGGAAGTGCCGAGCATGGGGGCGAGGAGAAAGGAGTCGGATCGCTGCAGGACTACAATGACGAGGCCGCCGAGCCAGGTCCAAAAAGAGAAGTGAACGAGGTAGCGCCATCCAGCCGTGCCGAAACGGGGGCGGTGGGGAGAAATGACGTAGCTGCCGATGACACCGCTGAGCTTGCTGATAGCGCTGCCGGCGATCAGCGCCCAATAGGAGTGGAAAAGGAACGCCATCGCAGTAGTAGTCGCGAAGCCGACAAGACGTGGGGCGGCTTGCAAGACGAAGAGGGCGCGGAAATTAAGTTCACGGCTGAAGGAGACAATCCCGATGTTCTCGAAGCCGGACAGAGCGGTGAGGGCGGCAAGGATGAGAAGGATGCTGCTGACGCGTGGTTCGGACATGAGGGTTGCAGCAGTGCCGGAGACTGCGGCGATGAGAGCGGCCGTGACGAGGCCGCGGACGACCTGAATGGTGAAGGCGGCGTCGTAGTAGTCACGGTGCTCCTCGTGCAGGCGGACTAGGGCGTCGCGTACGCCGAGCTGGAGCATACCCTCAACGGCGGCGGTTATAGCGGAGGCGACGGCAACGATGCCGAAGTCGGCAGGAATGAGCAGGTTAGCGAGAATGAGGACGCTGATGAAGCCAAGGGCGCGGCTGACGATGCGCCATGCAACCATCCATCCCGCGCCTACGACGACGCGCGATGTGATGGACCGGGGTGGAACGGCTTGACCAGTCATCAAGTGGTCACAGAGAGGACGCCGGTGCGGAGAGGGTTTGGCGTAGGCGGCCACGGTCGAGAGAGACCTGGACGAGCTTTTTGATCCAGATGTCGGGCGGTGACGTCATATGAGCAATGCGGAAGGCGAGTTCGCCAGTGATAGCCCGACGCCACAGCCAGCGTGGAGCGCCGAACATCCTCTTGCCTGCAGGCGTTTCGGCGCCTTCCCAGACCACTGTCCGCCCCAACGCCTCGTACCACCAACGTATATACTCCAGTGTCTGACGCTTGGGACTGATCATATGGTTGACCCTTGATCCAGGAACCCAGCGTCCAGTGTGGCCGGCGGTCATCATAGCCTTGAACGACGTGGTCTCCTCGCCGAAGTAAGTTGTGCCTGGGCCGCGGCGCGGATCGAAGGGGAACAGGCGCTGAACCTCCGTCCGCACGGCGCAGTTCGCGCCATAGGGGACGTGATCACCATCTGTGGACAGGGAGATGGCTACATCGCCCATGTCCCGGATCGCAAGCAGGGCGTGAACACTAGGCGTAATTGTCTCAAACCAGTCTGTGACTGGTGCCTCTAGGAT
>CAXTFS010000323.1:0-4136 GCA_964243395.1 uncultured Acidobacteriaceae bacterium
ACAGCCCGCTCGTCCACGTTTCTAGCGCACCGCCGAAGCAGGCAGCGGCGTCGGTAGACCAGCCAACAAGTCGCTGCCGGTGCACCTCCGTGAGATGGCATCACCCCGGACAGAAAGGATAGGTTTTCCCGCATGACAAGCCGCACACGACTCACGCTCAGCCTGAAGGTAGATGAGCAGGACGCAGACTATGTGGAAGAAGTTTTGAACGAGGAGCTGGCCAAGCTCAACTCGAAGTTCGGCCTCGTGCTCACACGGGAGCCCCGCGTGACACCGGGCGCGCGTGGAGCTCTGGTCACCGATAGATGTCCGTCTTAGATGACACAGCGTAGAAGGTTGCAGGGATCAGTGGCCCTTGTAAGGTGTGTACAGCTGCGGGAACTGCGACTTCAGCGTGTCAAGCTTGGGCCGGTCGCAGACCATGATGTACGGGTTGTTGGGGTTATTCAGGGCGTAGTCCTGGTGGTAAGCCTCGGCTGGGTAGAAGCCCGGCGACGCGGTGATCTCCGTAACAATGGGTCGCGGAAACACGCGATCCGTGGCAAGCTGCGCCAGGTAGGCCTTGGCGATGCGAGCCTGATCGCCAGTCATGGTGAACACCACCGAGCGATACGAGCTGCCTTCATCGGGGCCCTGACGGTTCAGCGTGGTCGGATCGTGAATGGCAAAGAAGACCTGGAGCAACTCGCCATAGGTGATCTTTGAAGGATCGAAGACCACCTCCACCGATTCCGCATGCTTGGTGGTTTCGGTGGTGACCTGTGCGTAGGTCGCCTCGGAAGCACTGCCGCCGTCATAGCCGGCGGTGGTTTTCAGCACACCCTTCACGTGTTCAAACACGGTCTGCGTGCCCCAGAAGCAGCCACCAGCAAACACCGCGGTCTCGCGGCCAGCTTTCGCTGCGAGAGCATCGTCTGTTTTGGGTGCCGGGACAGCCGGGCTGGCTGCACTGCAGCCGGTACCTACCCCGAGCAGCAGCAGCGCCACCGCTGTTGTCCGTCGAATTGCGTTCAAACTTTGCATGTAGCGCGCCCTCTCCAGTTGGATTCCCAGACCCGGGGCAAGAATTCAACCGGGTTCAACATAGCCCAGCGATCGTCGCAGTTCATCCATCCCAGTACGTAAACGAATGGTGGAGGTCTGCAGATTGGAAAGCGCGTCCTGCCAGTTATCCGCGTTGAACTGACCGACGCGCATCTCGAGCGTATTTACCGCCTGCTCGAGCTCGGCGACCGCTTCCCGCACATTCTCGTTGTGCAGCAACGTAGCATCACGGGCCGGCTTTTCCTCTGACCGGCAACCCGCAAGGAGCGCTGCCGGACCCAGTGCAACGGTGAACTGGCGTCGATTCATGCCACATCCTCTCAAGCTGCGGGTTCGGGCGCAAATGGCGTGCCCTATTTGGGCGCTGGACCTCGTACCACCTGCACCAACGTCGCGGGGTTTACCTGGCGTGCGAAGGCCGCTTTGACTTCGGCGGCGCTCAGGCCGATGTACCGTTCGGCGGCATGGACGGGCTCGTCGAGGGGCAGACCGAGCTCCGCGCGGGACAGGATGCCGCCGGCAACAGCCTCCTCACTCGAGGCACCCAGGGGAATCTGCCGCAGCAGCAGAGCCTTGGCCTGGTGCAGTTCGCCCGGGGACACCTCATCGGTGCGCATGGCATTCAGGTCACGTTCCACCAGCGCCCGCGCCTTGGACACGTTGGCTGGATCGCAACCGTAGTCCACGGTGTAGGTCGCGCGGGTCTTGGAGGCACTGAGGCCGACGTCGACGTTGTAGACCAGACCCGCGACCTGCCGGAGATCGTGGTACAGCCGCGTCGCGTAGAAGCCGCCGCCGAGTACATGCGTACCCAGCTGCAGCGGGTAGTAGTCCGGGCTGAAGCGATTGAGCTCGAGCTCCTGCACCAGCACCACGGAATCCTGCACCTGCTCGGCATCGGGCACGGCCTGCGCGGCCGGCTTGTTCGCGGGCACGGCCGGCAGTGTGGTCTCGGGCTTGGGGCCGGTGGCGTGCCAGGTGCCGAAGGATTTCTCAATGGCGGCACGTGCCTCTTCCGGGCTGATGTCGCCGATGACCACGACCGTCGTCAAATCCGGACGGACCGTCGTGGCGTAGTAGTGCTTCACATCCTCCAGCGTGACCTTGTTCAGGCTCGCAGGGGTGGCTTCGCGCAGGGATGGATCGGTCTTGGGCAGCAGCGCCACTTCGACCGCGCGCGTGGTGCGATAGCCCGGGCTCTGCAGGTTGCCGGCGACGAACTGCGCGGTTTGCCCCTGGGTGACCTTGAAGGCCTCGGCTGGCAGGGCAGGATGGAGTTCGTTGTCGGCCAGCAGCTCCACGCCGCGAGCGAAGTTCTCTTTGAGCACCGTGAGCGAGAAGCGATCACCCGCGGTCTCATTGGCGGCGATGTCATCGAGCGCCTTCTGGAAGGCGAGCCGATCGAGGCTCTGCGTGCCGTAGGAGTACAGGCCGTCCAGGATATCGGAGACACCCTCAAGGCCTACCGGCGTTTCGAGATCGGCGTTGTTCTTGACCGCGCCGACGACCGTGACGGTGGGGCTGGTGTGATCGGTCTGCACGATCAGCCGAATGCCGTTGGGCAGCGTGACATCGCTTGGCTTGGTGAAGTGCTCGGGCGCCTTCAGCTGCTCCAGCTGCGACGCGGCCCAGGGCGGCAGGACCACCGGCTTGGTCGGCGCGGAGGTGACCTTTTCGCCGCCGCCGAAGCCGTTTGACGCAACCGCCTGGCCGCTGGGTACAGGTTTCAGCGTCGCGGTGATCGTGTTGGCGTTGAGCAGGTATTGCTTGGCTACGCGGTTGACGTCCGCAACGGTGACCTTGCGAATGGCGTCGACGTCTTCCTCGGGTGAGTTACGCCCTTCTGCGGCGAGCGCGTCGGACCACACGGTCGCGAGGCCTGGGATGGAGTTGCGCTGGAACTCGGCCTGTGCAACTTCGCTCCGCTTGGAGGCCTCAACAAGCTCCGCCGGAACGCCGTTGCTCGCGTATTTGGTCAGGATGCCGCGCATCTCGGTGATCGAGCCGGCCGGATCGGCACCGGCGGGCAGCGCCACCAGGCCGAAGCCGACGCTGGCCTTGGGATAGCTCTCCGCGAAGGCAAACTGTGCGGCCAGCACCTTGCCCGCGGGCACCATCGCGTACAGGTCGGCACGCTGACTGCCCAGCACGTCCGACAGGATCTGCGCCGCGGCGTAGTCCGGCGAATCCGTTCCGGGCATGCGATAGGCGATAAAGCCCAGCACATAGGGCAGGTTGCTATCGAGCGTGAAGGTATCGGACTTCACCGGCTGCAGCTCCACGGCTGGGTGCGCCGGGAGAGGATGGCTTGGAATGGATTCAAACAGCTGCCGAATCTTCGCGATTGTGGCGGCGGGATCCACGTCGCCGGCAACAACAAGAATCGAGTTCGACGGCGTGTACCACTGCTTGTAGAAGTCGCCCAGCATGGCCGCGGTGGTCTTGTCGAAGGACTCCTTGGTGCCCAGCGGATCGTGCGCGTAGGGCGTTCCTGCAAACATGGCGCTGTTCAGCCGGTTGATGAACTTGTAGGTCGGGTTGGACAGATCGCGCGCGACTTCCTGCTCGATGGCGCCGCGTTCCTGGTCCCACTCCGCCTGCGTGTTGTCTGCGCCGCGCAGGCAGGCGGCCTGGGCCTCCAGCGCGACGCCGACGTCGGCGGCCGGGACCGTGGCATAGAACTGCGTGATGTTCTGCTGCGTGTCCGCGTTGTTATCGCCGCCAAGCTGCGCGTAGATGGCCGCGGTCTGGTCGGCGGTCATGCCGGTGCAGCCGCGAAAGGCCATGTGCTCCTCCGCATGCGCCATGCCTGGAAAGCCCTGCGGTGTCTCATTGCCGCCGACCATGAAGTTGGCCTCGACGGTGACGACCGGCGCCAGCGTGTCACGCACGATGACCACGCGCATGCCGTTGGCCAGCGTCGCGCGCGTGACATCCTCATGCGCTTTGGCCGCCTGCCCATAGAGGGACGCGGCAGCGAGAAGAAAAGCGAGAGGGAGGGGAGCGAATCGGGTCTTCGACGGCACGAGCAGGGAGTCCTCCGCGGCAGGCGCAGCGCACGGTCCGTGGCTGCCCCTGGCATTGCTTCTTAG
>CAXTFS010000324.1:0-3037 GCA_964243395.1 uncultured Acidobacteriaceae bacterium
CTGCTCAAAGTGGCGCCGCATGATTTCGATGTGCTGTACCTCAACGGCATCCTTGAGCGTCAGGATGACGAGTATGCCCTTGCGCGCGACCATCTTCGGGAAGCCGTTGCGCTCAGACCCGCGGATTACAGTGCTCGCTATAACCTGGGCGCGGCCCTGGCGCACCTGGATGCGAACGAGGCGAAAGTGCAGCTGGAAAAGGCGGTCGCGCTGGATGGATCGCAGACCGAGGCCCGCTTTCAGCTTGCCCAGGTACTTCGTTCGCTCAATGACACCAAGGGCGCGCAGGAGCAGCTCGTCCTGTACCAGCAGCTAAAGCAAAGCAGCGCATCGCGGGCCCAGGCCGATACCGAAGCCCAGCAGGCGCGGGAGAAAGAGGCAGCCGGCGACCTGCCCGGCGCCATCGACCTGTACCGTCAAGCGGTCGCGGCCGCGCCGAAGAATGCGCTTCTGCAATACCAATTCGCGATGGCGCTCGACGCGGCGAAGAGCTATCCCGAGGAGAGCCAGACGCTGCAAAAGGTGATCGCGCTAGATCCAACCTTTGCCCTGGCCGCCAACCAGTTGGGTGTGCTGGCGACGCAGAGCAGCGACTTTCCCGCAGCCGAGCGAAGTTTCCGACAGGCCGTTGCCGCCGCGCCTGCCTTTCTCGGCGCGTGGATCAATCTCGCCGCAACGCTTGCCTCGGAGTCTCGCTTCAAGGAAGCTGACGACGCTGTAGCAACAGCCCTGAAGCTGGATCCCGGCAACGCACAGGCGCAGCAGCTGAGCCAACAACTCACCGCAGCTGCGCAGCATGCGAGCCCGAACTCGAAGTAGAGCAGGCTGCACATGTCGGCAGCAGCATCTGCTCACCCGTAGCGGAACTAGTCGCGTAGATCCGGGTAGACCGCGATGCGGTGTTCTCGAACAGGCAGCTGCAACGTCTGGTCATTCGAATTTGAGAACAGCAGCTGCGACTTACGCAGAGGCATGTGGCACTCCACGCAGCGGTCTGCAATGCTCTGGCCGAGTGCATGGAAGCGACCACAGGCCTGCACCTGATGGCATCCCAGGCAGGTTTTTGAGAGCGCCACAGGGTCCCGTTGCACCTCGTGCACGTTGTGGCAGGTGCTGCACGTCATGGCACTCCGCTGGAAGCATTTGCTGCTCCGTAGTAACTCCACCTGGTTGCCGTGCACATCCACGGGGAGGGTTGGATCGATGGGCGGGAACTGCAGAAAGTGTTCTAGCACCGCCCCGGGCACGAACGACAGCGCCGGTGCCAACGGTTTCCCAAGCCCTGCATGGCAGACGGCACAGACATCGATCTGCCGTTCGCGCGAAAGAGAAGCTGAATCCACAATCCCGTGCGCGAGTGTGGCTTGCGGTGTCCCGCCCTGCGTTGCTGATCCGAGCTTTGCCTTTGCCGGCACGCTTCTCCTGGCCTCGTCGTTCACACCAGGATGTGCCGTGTAGAAGACAACATGCTCCCGGGCAGGTCCATGACACCGCTCGCACTCGATACCCAGCACGAGGCTGCTCTTGGCGAAGCGATTTGCAGGCGGTGCGAGCGACTCGAACGAGCTCCCATGGCACTCCAGACACCGCGGGTAGATGGGCCGGTCGAACCGCATGGCGCCGTCCACGTAGCCGGGGCTGTTGATCCAGGCGCCCGTCTTGACCCAGTACGACACCGGTAACTCGAAGAGCTCGTCCTCGGCCCAATACAGGTAGGTCTGCGACTTTCGCCCGGAACCCACCACCACATCGATGGGTTTGGTCAACTCCACATTCTTTGTCGCCGAGACGGCGTCCACCGCTGTCTCTGAAAGACCCTGCGCGTCCGCGGTCATGCGAAAGGTCAACGCCGGGTTGGCGGTGTGCAAGACATTCGCGCCCAAAGCGAAATTGCCAAGGACAGAGTGTGCGTCCGCAGGTCGCGATGTCAGATGGTGGGCTGTGGACGCGTAGGTGGCCGACTCCTGCGCATGGCACGACGCGCAGGCTGCGTCGCCCGCGTACTCCGACCGGGAGGGTGGCTTTCTGCTCTCTGGAGAAACAGCCGATGCCCGGTGGATCGCCTGCGAGCGTCCGGCGGGCACAAGTGCGAAGCACAGAAGGGAAGCTAGGCACACCGATGTCTGCAACCCGATCTTCACGGCTGGGGCCGCCGCCGCTCGGCCGCGCTTCAATGGGATGTTCCAAACGGCCGTGAACAGTTCGCACCTCGGTCCGACTGCTTGCTTATACCCGAAGCACACGGGAAGTGGGTAGCGTTGCCCCTCCTGTGCTGCTGGCTATACTCTTCTATCGATTGTTCAAGTCTCGTCATGCCCGCGCTCGACCGCACGTCCAAGAGGCCACTGGCGGGGATCGTCGTGTCGTACGCCCACTAGCCTTGGCCATCGCCCTGGCGCTCGGATTGGGTGCCCCGGTGTGCTTCGCCGCGGGCTGTTCCGGACCCGCCCCATTGGAAGCGCGTCTGAAGGCGAGCCGCACACCGCAGTCATACACGGAGCTTGGGACCTGGTTCGATCAGCATGCGCAGCCCACCTGCGCTGTCGACGCCTTCCGCGAGGCACTGAAGATTGCGCCCGGCTACCCCATGGCTCTGAATGGCTTGGCGAGAACGTATCTGGCGCAGGGGGACTACCCGGCCGCAATCGAACTTCTACGCCGCGGACCTCACGATGAGGAGCTGACCCTCGACCTGGTCACGGCCTATGACAAGGCCGGCGATACGCAGACTGCGGGTGAAACGCTGGTACGCGCCGTCCATGCTTCGCCGGCCTCGAGCCGCCTGAACGACGCGCTTGTGCTCTTTCTCGCAAACCACGGGGAGCTCGACAACGCCTACCGTCTGGCCGAGAACTTCGCCAAGGTTCATCCCCACGACGTCCACGCGCAAACGGGCTATTTGCGGGTGCTAATTGCGATCAATGACGCCGGAGCCTCGGCGCTTGCCCGTAAACTGCTGGTCGCGAACCCGCACGACGGTGAACTGCTCTACCTGAATGGGCTTCTGGAGGGCAAAGCCGGCGAATTCGCGGCAGCG
>CAXTFS010000324.1:3047-4115 GCA_964243395.1 uncultured Acidobacteriaceae bacterium
GGCGCAGGGCGTGAACATCTTCGGCCATCAATCGCGCTTAATCCCAACTACCCCGAGGTCCACTACCCCCTCGGCCTCGCGCTGGCGCAGCTTGGAGACAACAAGGGCGCGCGCGAACAGATGGAGGCGGCCCTTACGCTAGGCTTCGCCGACCCGGAGGCTCACCTGAACCTTTCGAAGACCGAGCGCAGTCTGGGTGACGCCGCCGCGGCCGACGAGCAGCTCAGGATCTACCAGCAGGCAATCAAGTCCAAGGGCGATGTTGAAATGGCGACCAGCAAAGCCGCCGAGGCGCAGCAGGAGCTTGAAAAGGGAGACGCCACGAAGGCGGTTGCGCTGTTCCATGAAGCGCTCGACGCTACCCCAAACGATGCCGGGCTCCAGTACAGTCTGGCGCTGGCGCTGGACCGCACCGGTGATCTCGCCGGGGAACGCACCGCGCTCGACAGTGCGGTGCGCCTCCAACCCACACTGGCGCTTGCACAGCACCAGCTCGGCTACCTGCTCTCGCGCAACGGCGATAATAGCGGCGCCGAAGAGCACTTCCGTCTTGCCGTGAAGGACAAACCCGACTTCACGCAGGCCTGGTTGAGCCTTGCAGCGACGCTCGCCATGAAGTCAGACTACGCCGGGGCGCGCGATGCGCTGAATCATGCTCTCCGCCTTGATCCTCACAACGACCAGGCGCAGCAGATGCGACGGATGTTGCCGCCCGCCTGACCGGAATGTGCGGACAACCTGTGCAGCGGCAAGGTCGTTCCAGCCGCCCCCAACGTCCGGTGATCTACAGGTACGTAGCATCTTAGGACGTTTTGTACGGCTGCTTTGGCAATGTGCGATGTCCGCTGGCGATGCTTCCTGCGTCGGTCGGTAAACGCCAGGCGTTCAGAACGGGCGCCAGCGCAAGAATGGCAGCGATCAGGATGGCGCCATGGAAGTTGCGCAGGCTGGGGCCTCCGGTTGCGTTGCCGTGCAGGTGCGCGATCCAGCGCAGAACGGGGCTTAACCGCAGACTGATCGCGTGACTGATCGCGGGAAGCCTACTTGTCCTCAGCAACGGGCCGGTGG
>CAXTFS010000325.1:0-4103 GCA_964243395.1 uncultured Acidobacteriaceae bacterium
TGAAACAAGGCCAACCACCACATTATTTTTCCAGCCGCTCTTTCCCCTTTTTAACCCAATTTACCCCCTTTGCACGCGTTGAGGGAGACCGAACTACTAGACAGACGGCGCAAGAGTCGCACACAGTCGTAATGTGTGAGAGTGTGACATTCACATGACCTCCCTCTGGTACAGAGCGCCCGAGTGCAATCCAACTGGCCTACTCATCGGCGGAGACTTGGGCAGGTTCGTGAGAGACTGCGTGCGTCCAACGATCAAGATCATTCTGCATAATCATCGCTAAAAGGATAAGAGATTCGGCGAGACCCTCAGCCGAGTTGCTGGTTATCTCGATCCGCCCCGGAGATAGCTTCACACTCTCGGGTAGATCTGGCAGCATGACGTGGCGCAAATCCTTCGGTAAGGCGATGTGCAGCGCTTTGGGCCGAGGTGCCGGCGCTGCGTTCTCTAATCGGTTCCGCAATGCCTCTTCAACGGTCGGAGCCGCAATCATCTCGTCCAGAAAGTTGAGCAGGGAAGTGCGGTCGACGAAATGTGCTGCCCCGACCATCTGGACTTCACCAATTGCCTTCATCAAATTCTGGGCCGAAGACCGGCTGAGTCCGAACAGCCGTTCGACGTCCTTACGCGACCAGGTCTCGGTCTTTGCGCGCTGGGCGCGCTCGCGGATGGGGTGAAGATCGCGGGACCATTTGACGGGACGGGGCATTGTTTTCCAACAAAAGCTGCAAATCCAGCCTACAAGATTGCTGGCATAGCTGCTAATTATGTTAGCTTCGCGTGCTTTGGAGGTGGATGATGTTACCCACGACAATGTATACTGGAGAAGGTAATCTTCTGATACGCTGCTTGCAGTTCTGTAGCTTTGGCTGTAATGTGGCGTAGATATTTTGGCGTTATCTGGCGGAAGCGGTTTGTCTGGCGAGGAGCCGGCAGACGGTGGCCGGGTGGATGTTGAACAGTCTTGCGGCGTCGGCGGCTGTTTTGTCGCCCTTTTGGACCATACGGAGGATCTCTGTCTGCTGCTTGTCTGAGAGCTTGGGACGGCGTCCTCCGATGCGGCCCTCTTCGCGGGCGGCGATCAGGCCGGCGCGGGTTCGTTCGCGGAGCATGGCTCGATCGAACTCGGCGAAGGCGCCTACCATCTGCATCATCATTCGGCCCGCGGCTGAGGTAGTGTCGATCGCCTCGGTGAGGCTGCGGAAGCCGGCTTTAGCTTCGCCGAGCTTTTCCATGATGGTGAGCACGTCGCGCAGGGAACGGGAGAGCCGGTCGAGTTTCCAGACAACCAGGACGTCGCCGTCGCGTAGTTGATCGAGCAACTTCTGCAACTCGGGCCGGTCCCAGCGGCCGCCTGAGGCTTTCTCGCGGAAGATGCGTTCGCAGCCCGCGGCTTTGAGCGCGGCGGTCTGGACGGCGGTGTCCTGCTCGGTGGTGGAGACGCGTGCGTAGCCGATGAGCATTGCACAAAGGTATCGCCATCGATGGGAGTAGCGCAATACCTTTTTGCAATGCTGGAACCCGCGTAAATACTGGAGGCGTGTTTCTGTTGCACAGACGCTCGTTTCTGCAACACGCCTCCAGGCTTCAGACCTGCCCAATGACGAGGCTCTCCCGCGCGGTTTGCACGACGGCAGGCGTGATCTTATCGAGAGCGTTGATGGTGAGGATGCGTTCAGTCTGGGTCAGCAGGCGAGCCAGCAGCCGGAAGTTGCCTCCCGTGATGCGCAGAATCGCGGCAACGGCTTCGGCTGCGAGATCGCCTGTCGGGAGCGTTACCCCGGGCGGAGTCCATCCTCGCTCGAGAAGCTGGTGGAGATCATTTGCGGTGAGCGGCCGGAACTCATGGACAAACCCTATGCGCGAGTAGAACTGCGGGTAGCGGGCCATGCGTTTCTCCATGCCCGGCATGCCGACCAGGATGAGACCGGCAGCTCCTCGGTCGAAACGGTCGCGCAAGTGCTCCAGGCTGTTCAGCTTGAGCCGGTCCGCTTCATCGATGACGACGAGGGTCGTCGGGTCCTTGATTGCGTCCTCCTTGTCTTTATAGAGGTTCATCATTTCGAAGTAGGTAGGTTGAGGGTTTGGAGGGTCTTGCCATCGATTCGAGGGCGTCTCCTGAAAGATGCGGCGGGCCTCTTCATTGCGATTCCTGAGCGCGTCGAGAATCGCGCGGGCTTCACGGCGCACGGGGCTCTTAGCGATGTTTTCGAGTTGCTGGTAAGCCGTCCGAATCCCAACCTCAACCATCGAAGGAGTATCCAGCATGGACGGTGTGTAAAGAGCCGTGTCGAAGGGAAGAGAACCGGGCGGCGGTTCCGCTCCCCGGGCGACCTCCTTCGCACTCTCCGCGCGACTGTAGCGAATGGCGGACAGCGTTTTGCCAACCCCGGGAGGCCCGAAGCATAGCCCTATGTATCGGTACTGGCGGCAGGCATCACAGAACTCGGCGAAGCGCCGGTACTCCAGCGTATCGACAAAGGTCGAGCCTTCATTCGTTGCGGTATCGTTTGAGGGCTGGAACGGCTGGTCTTGCACTGGCGGCTGGCTTGGCATGGGCTTCCTCCGAAACCTGTCCTCGCCGAAGATCCAGCAGGGCATCGACCACGGACTGCCGGCTCTTGATCGTCGTCTGCAGCTCCCGGCGCCGCTGATTGCGGGCCCGGACGATCTCGCGCAAGGTCACAACCTCACCGGCCAGGTCGGGCGAAATCGCGCGGCAGAGGAAGCGATCCTGGTAGAAGACCCGGACCTCGGCCATGTCTCGAGGATCGTAGCGAATCGTGACGAGCTCGCCGACATAGGCCGCCAGCGTGGTCGAAAGATAGCGTATGTTCCTGAATCTGATCCCATCCGGCTGCACTTTGCGGGCCTTTACCTCTTGCATCAGAAGAAGGTCGAGCTGCTCGAGTGAGTCCGGCATCCTGGGTAGAAAGCCGCCTTCCTCCCAACGCGCAACGGGTGCGATCCCTGTCCCGGAACCGGCGCGGCGATGGTAAACCTCCAGCAGAAATAAGCGAAACTGCTCTTCAAGCCGGGCCAGGGTCAGGCCTGGCTGCCGTCGCGAACGCCGGGTGTACCCGTCGAGATCGCAGAGCAGCATCTCGTTGACGGTTCGGAAGAAGCGTTCAATGCGACCCCTGCCCTGTGGCTTGCCCGGAGTCGAGAAGACGAGACGCATCTTCAGGTCGGCAGCCAGCTGCGCAAGATGGTGTGAGGTGAAGTCGGACCCGTTATCCGTGTATAGGACCTCTGGAAGTCCGCAGATCGGCCAGTGCGCATCGCCCTTGTTCCAAATGGCCTGACGCAACGCAAGGCAGGTGCGAACCGAAGACGGTGGTTCGAAGGCAAGATAGTAGCCTGCGATCGCGCGGCTGAAGTCATCAATCACGACCGTCAGCCAAGGCTGAGCTGGAGGGCCGTCCTGCCGGAGGAGGAGAATGTCGAGCTGCGCATGATCGCACTGCCAGACTGCATTCGAATGAGTAGCTTCCCTGCGATGAACCAGGTCGAAGCGTTCACTGTACGCCTTGGTTCCTTCGTGAGCCAGCGTGACCAGGGCTGCAGGCATGGAGCGAACCAGGTCGTACACAATCCAATAGCTCGGCAGCGGCTCCCCGATGGCCTCCGCGAACAGCCGAACCTGCCGATAGAGCGACGTGATCGGAAGCGGCGGCCTCTCCAGTGCCAGGCCTTCCACGGCCTCCCGGATCTTCTGCGAGATGACTCTCCGCCCACCTCGATCCTCACGAGGCTTCCGGACCAAACCTGCCAGACCGGAACGTCGATACTGCGTCAACCAACGCTGAGCCGTTCGCAGAGGAACGCCCGCTTCCTCCGCTACCAGCCGCAAGGAGCAGCCTCGTTCAAGGTGCGGTTCGAGCAGCCGAAAGCGCGAAAGAGCAAGCTCCCGAGACTCCGGCGACAACTCAACCAACTCCGGCATGCACCAACACTACGCCATATAATTGCAAAATACTTACGCCAACTAATGTCACAATCAACAGAACTGCAGATTCAGCCGCAACCCGCCACAAATGCCGAGTTTGAGGCGCGCATGATCGACCTCGTCCTTGACGGCGTCACCTCCGGCCACTCCAGGC
>CAXTFS010000326.1:0-4090 GCA_964243395.1 uncultured Acidobacteriaceae bacterium
GGCTACGGCAGCTTGCGTAAGCCGCCATATGCGTGGCCGGGAGCGAAGCCCAACGCGGTGCTAGCCGGCGCCGACGCGCCGCCGGTACCGGCCAACATGCAGCCCACCGTGCTGCTGAGCCCGTGTCCGACAGGGCAGATGCGGCGACCCGCGCCCAAGGTGCTCCCCGGGCAGGTCGCGCCGGCTCAACCCTGCATTCCGATCAGTTTTGTGAAAGCGGGAGCGCTGGCCGCGTCGACAACAACGAGTGACCCGCCAAAGCCGCAGTGAACGAAGGTCGCGTCACGGACGCAAGAAAGCGACGATCAACAAGAGCTGATCGCCGCTTGGGTGGCTGCTGTCAAATTTACTTGGCGCGCTCGACTTCGCGAAGGCGTGCAGCCTTGCCACGAAGACCGCGCAGGTAAAACAGCTTGGCGCGGCGGACCTGGTACGAACGAACCTTCTCGACCTTGTCGACGACCTTTGAGTTGTACGGGAAGATGCGCTCGACACCTTGGCCGAAGCTCATCTTGCGCACGGTAAAGGTACCCTGCGGTCCCTTGCGGCAGGCAATGACCATGCCCTCAAACGCCTGAAGACGCTCTTTATCGCCTTCTTTAATCTTCACCTGCACGCGGACGGTGTCGCCAGGGGCAAAGTCCGGGAGGTCGGTCCGCTCCAGTTTGGCGGCCAGCTTCTGCATGATGGGATGAATCGACATTGGTGCAAATCCTTCGATAGTTTCGAATCTTCAGTCTACATCATCGTCGCCGGCAGCAGCACCGGTTTTCGCATCTTCCGCCGCCTCCGCCGCCTCGAGTTCTTTCAGCAGCTTCTCGTCACTTCGATCGAGCGAGCCGGATTGCAGCAGATCCGGCCGGTGCGCACGCGTGCGGGCCAGGGCAGCGCGACGGCGCCAACGGCGCACTGCGGCGTGATCTCCACTGCTCAACGCCTCCGGCACAAGCAGTCCACGGAAATCCGCCGGCCGTGTGTAGTGCGGGTAGTCCAGCAGCCCGCCTGCACCGTGCGTGGCGCGCGGCGCTCCGTCCGGCGCCTGCAGCTCATCGGGATCATCGCCCTCGCCAAAGCTCTCAAAGCGAGCCGAGTCTGCGTGACCCAGCACGCCAGGCAGCAACCGGGCCACCGCATCCACAATCACCGCAGCGCCCAATTCGCCGCCGGAGAGAACATAGTCCCCGATCGTGAGTTCGCGGTCGCACAATCCCTGCGCCACGCGCTCGTCGACGCCCTCATAGCGGCCACAAAGCAGCACCACCCGCTCCAATGTGGAGAGCGCACGCGCCTCCGCCTGGTTGAAGCGCGTGCCGCCGGCGGAGAGCAGGATCACCGACTCGCGTGTTCGGTCGCGTTCCCCTTTGGGTGCCACACCGAGCGACTCAACGCATTCGAACAGGGGCTCCGGCTTGAGCACCATCCCCTCGCCGCCACCAAACGGACGATCGTCGACGGTGCGGTGACGGTCGTGTGCAAAGGCCCGCAGATCGTGCGTTTGCAACGCCACCCGATTCTCCCGGACGGCGCGGCTCAGGATGCCGTGCTCGAATGGGCCGCGGAAAAACTCCGGGAAAATCGTAACGATGTCGAAGCGCATAGAGGACTCAAACGAGACTAAGGCTTTCTCGTCTACACGACGTCGTCTGCCGGATCGGGAGCGGAAAACAGCCCCGGGGGCAGACGCATGGTGATGCGCCTGGCTGCCAGGTCGACCGCGACCAGCCACGCCTGCACGAAGGGAACAAGCACTGGCTCGGCTGCGTCATCTGGAGACTGATCGAACGAAGGCGCTACGGCAAGCGGGGCTACGACAAGCAGATCGGCGGCTTCGGCCAGCCGCGTGCGACCGTCGGCGCCAATCGGGAACTCCAGCCCCACCACCGTTCCAACGGCGTGGTCTTCATCCCACAGCGCACAACCGACAAGATCACGGACGAGAAATGTGTCCGGTGCGAGTGCCGGCAGATCCGACTCACGAAGGAAGAGTTGCTGCCCCGCAAGCGCCTCGGCCTCGGAGATGGAGTCCACCCCGGCAAGCTTCAGCACAAGGCGGCCCGCTTGTCGTCCCTGCGGCTGCCAGCTCTCTTCCAGCGTCATCTGCGTCTTTATGGGTTGCGTTGCTTGGGAGTTACCCAAACCGAAAGCCCGTCCCTCCACGAAGATGTCGGGCAAGTCTGTCATAGGCTCGGTCAGGAGCTCACCGCGGCGACCCTGTGGACGCATCAGCCGGGCTACCGCGATCCAACCGTCCATGCAGCTTCCTCTAAAGCCCGGCAGGGCAAACCAGTCCGGGCAGCTACTTATCGCCCGCAACCTCGACGATGTCGAGAGAGAAGCGATGCTTCAGCTTCATGCTGGCAGCGCAAAGGATGGTACGCAGGGAGCGCGCGGTACGGCCCTGTTTGCCGATGACCTTACCCAGATCACGCGGAGACACCTGCAGCCGCAACACGGTAGAGCCTGCATCCCGCAAGGCTTCCACACGGACGGCTTCCGGGTCGTCAACCAGCGCCTTTGTGATCTCGGTTACAAGCGCCTGCATCTCGCTGATGGCGCCTACTTGCGCCTCTGTCTCTGCACGTTCCGTCACTCGCGTACCTCGCTTGGATCGCCGCGGAACCCTTTTGCCACAGGAGCCGGATCCAGGCTGCAGATCTGGTGTGTGTACGTTGCAGGGTTCAGCGGCGGTACGCACATATCTTGTGCGTGGGGGCCGTTTGTTGCGGCTTTGTGCGAGTCTACGGCAGGAGTCATGGTTTACCCGAACTCTTTGGGCATACGCCAGAGTCTCCCTAAGGGCCAAGAAAGCGATTACTTTAGGACACGGGTACCGCTTCGGGTGCGGGGTTCTTCTTCAACAATTTGCCCACGGTTTCCGAGAGCTGCGCGCCTTTTGACGTCCAATACTCAATGCGATCCCGCTTGAACTGAACCGTCGCCGGCTCGGTGCGCGGGTTGTAGGTACCGACGACCTCGATCGAACGGCCGTTACGAGCGCGATCCTTTTCGATTACCACGACACGATACTGGGGCTGCTTGCGGGCGCCGACGCGCGCCAAACGAATCATCAACACAGAACTGACCTCACTTTTTATAGAAACGAAACTTGTCGGATGGCTTCCGCCATCGTGGCGCCCGGCGTGTTCACAGCGAGCGGCCAACAGCTAAGTATCGCGGATGGCGCGCCCACGTGTAAAGCGGATGGCCGTCGTTTCCCGTGCTTTTCGAGCCGTCTTCTGCAATTAGGGACCGGCTCGACGAAGCACGGCATTCAGTTCATCCATCCCCGGGGGGCTGCAGGAACCCGCGCGGCGGTAGCTGCACGAGAACTCCCCGCAAGACACGAGCGTGAACCCGGGCGGTGGCGTGGAGAGCCGGTGCCGCGTCAGCAGCCGGTTGAATTGTTTCGCGTCGGCCAGCAGCGCCGCGTCGGTTAGAGGGAAGATCATCGCTACCGGATGGTGCAGGTGCGCGTAGCCGGCCGCATGGGGCCAGATCACCCCGTAAACACCTAGCCCGCAAAGGGCCGCATCCTTGCTGCTTGCGTCCGCAAACACGATCTCTTCGCTGGCATAGTGCCATCGGTCGAAGTGACGTCCCCACAACAGGGAGCACACCCCGAAGAGCAGCAGTGCGGCCGTTGCGGTCAGCGGAGCCGCCCGCGCGTCGAGGTGCGGCCCTGAGCGGCGGAGCCACCGGGCCATGTCCACCCAGCCGATTGCAGCCAGCGTGATCAGGAGCGGGATTGCCGGGAAGATGAAGCGGAACTCTTTGTGCGCGATCGCGGAGTGCGATCCCACCAGAACCAGCAGCAGCCAGCCAAGGAACGGACTCCGGCGAACGCCAATGACTGCCAGGACCAGCAGCGGTCCACAAAACATCGCGAGCTGCGGAAGAAAGAAGTACCACGGCGAGACGCCGTAGACGTTGGCCTTGCCCTGTCCGATGTTGACCCATACATAGCGAACAAACGAGGCGAACGGATAGCCGAGAGTGAACGCGTCCGCCACACCGAACACCGTCAGTGCGAGGGCTTCACCCGCCGCAAAAGATGGCAGCCGCTGTCGCAGATTGGGCCAGCAGATCCAGG
>CAXTFS010000327.1:0-4065 GCA_964243395.1 uncultured Acidobacteriaceae bacterium
ATACCGAGGATCCGCTGTCGGAGGCGCTCCTTTCCGGTCTGCTCGTCGAGAAGCCGTCCTTCCTGGAGGTCTACCTGGACGGCGACAAGCTGTTCTACCGCCCCGTCTCGCCGGATGGCACATCGGAAGAGTCTGCGGCTGGCCTGGCACTCAGCACGGTGTAGTTCAAGGTGCAAACAAAAAAGGGGCGCGACTCAGGTCGCGCCCCTTTCTCCTTCAGCAACTGCAGAGAATTACATGAGGCGGGAACCGGCAGCCTTCACGGCGCTTTGGGCTGTGTCGACGTAGCTCGCCACGGTCTCACCCGCATCGCTCAGCTGTTCCTTGCCACCGTCCATCAGCTTCTGCGCTTCGCTCGCTAAGCGCTCGGCTTGCTCCTTCAGGTACTCGGCCGCGTCACTGAGGTTGTCCCCGAGATCTTCAAGCCCGCGACGCAGCTTTTTCCGGGTCGAGACACCCGATTGCGGGGCGTACAGAAGCGTGGCCACGCCACCGACCAAGGCACCAACAGCAAAGGCAATCCAGAATTTCTTCATCGTAACCCTCCAGTTCCACCGACTAGGATTCAGGGCTCACCCATGAGGTTGGACAGCTCCTTGCTCGAGGAACTGCTCCAAGACTCGTACAAGGTTCAACACGAGACGCGCGGGCTCGGGATGGTATTGTGTTCACGAGCCACTATGCGGAGACGACGCACAGCATGAACTCCGCCCATCGCCCTCCCAGGAGGCTGGTTCGCCCGACACGCCCCCCGTTTACATCTTCCGGCCTTTTCACCCCGGCGCTCATTGCGCTGCTTTGCCTCATTCTGATCGGGATCTCCTGGGAGCGCGGCCGCGGCAACTTTCATCGCCTGACCTCCAAGGTGCTGCCGGATCAACCTCAGATCGAACCCCCGACCGGACCCGGCGGTCAGGAGGTTGTGCACCTGCTGCGAACCCCGGACGCCATCGGTGGCGAGCCTGAGTTTATCTCGGCTACCCTGTTGCCCGGCCGCGGCATGAACCTGTTCCAGCTCACCGCATTGATCCCGGGGCACGGCGAACTCCCGCTGCTGGTCTCTCCGCCGCTCGCGGAAGCGGCAACCATGCTGACCGACAACGGTCCAGACGCAAATGGTGCCCTGAGCGGCACCATGGGCGGCGCCTTCCTTGTGCCCTGGGCTGGCCGTCTGGTCGGCAAACCCGCGGCGACGCCCGGCTTGCTGCAGACGCTCTGGCTTGGACAGCGACTTACCTTTCCTGCGGAGGCGCCCGGTAGCACCCTTTCTACGATGGGCCTGCTGCTCGATCGCGGTGCAGATTCTGTGCACAGTGACGTCATCCTGGACGGCCAGTCGGTGGAGGCGACGTTCCACCCAGGAACGTTTTCCGGCAACTGGCCCGCGCCAGCCTCGGTGCATGTTCTGGTTGAACTTTCCGGCCACACCATGGACCTGACGGTGACGGTACAGAATTCGGGCGGCGCCCCCATGCCGGTCGGCGTTGGCTGGCTGCCCTACTTCGCGATTCCCAGCCGGGATCGGTCGAGTGCGACATTGACCGTGCCGTCCAGCACACGGCTGGAGCTTAACCGTAGTACGGGTCTACCCACCGGCCGCACCCTGCCCGTTACCGGGACTCCGCTGGACTTCGAGCGGGCTCGCGGCACCCGCCTCGGCAACACGCCGATCGACGACACCTTTGTGCACCTCAGCACGGCGGTGCTGGCCACCGGCCCCATTGTTGAACTGCGCGATACGACGTTCGGGTATGGCATCCGTGTCCTGCCTCTGACCGCAAACATCAAGGCGCTCCACATCATCGCGCCACCGGACAAGCCCTGGGTGGCGATCGGTCCGGATATGAACTTCGACGACCCCCTCGGAAGTCAGTGGCAGGATTCGGACGGCTCCGGGATCTTCACCCTGCGGCCCGGTGACTCGGTGCAATGGAAGGTGCGGGTAGAGATCTTTACTTTCACGGCGGGCGAAACCGTACCCTCAACCTAGCCTGTCCGTTTCGCTCGTTTGACCCCTGTTCGTGCGACTCGTATCCTGAAGGGAACCATGGACGCCCGGCTGGCATTTGGCCTGTGCACGAGCGATTCCCTTGCCCGCCTTCCGTAGCGCGGCCTGACCATGAGATTTCTTCGGAAGAGACCTACGTTGACCCCCATCGAAACTCAAGAAGACACCTTCACCGCCGACGCGCCCCAGGCCCCGGCGGCCGACTCCGCCGCACTTACGACCGGCGCCGAGGAGCACACCCAAGACCACGATCGCGGGCACGAGCACCACCACCCGGCCCCCAGCCTGAATCCAGAACTGACCCGGTCGATCGAGGTCGAAGCACCGGCCGCCGACGTGGATAAGGCGTACAAGCAGATCATTCGGCGCTACGCCAAAATGGCGCGCATCCCCGGCTTTCGCGCCGGCAAAGTGCCCGAGTCGCTGATTCGTTCACGTTTTGCGAAGGACGTGCGGCAGGAGGTTCTGGAGTCGCTGGTCTCCGAGCGCTTCCGTGGTGCTTTGGAAAATGGAGCGCTGCAGCCGGTATCGCAGCCCCAGGTGTCGGAACTGCAGCTGTTCGAGGGGCAACCGCTCCGCTTCAAAGCCACCTTTGAGGTGCTGCCTGACTTCAACGTCGACGGATACAACACCATCTCCGTGCAGCGCCCCAACGCCGACGTTTCCGATGAGGAAAACGAAGCCGAACTGCACGCCGTCCTGGATCACCACGCGACGGTGGAGCCGGTGGAAGAAGAGCGGGCGCTCGCCGACGGTGATTGGGCCGAGATCGGTTTCAAAGGACAGGTCCGCGATGTAGCTCAGGCGGTCACCGAGGATGGCGCACAGAACACGTCGGAGCAGCCCGAGATCAAGGGCGACGACGTGCTGCTTGAGATCGCCGGCAAGAACACCCTGCCTGCGTTCACCGAGGCACTGCGCGGCACCAACGTCGGCCAGGAGCTCACGTTTGAGGTCGACTACCCGGCTGACTTCGGGGATGCTCGTTTGGCTGGCAAAACGGTTGGCTATGACGTGACGGTGAAGTCCATCAAGCGCAAGACCTACCCCGAGCGCAACGACGACTTCGCCAAGCAGATGGGCAGCTATGAGACCTGGGACGAGTTCGAGAGCAAGCTGCGTGAGCGGATTGCCGAGCGCAAGAAAGAGTCGCTGGACACCCAGGCTCGCGATGGCATGCTGGAGGAGCTGATCGGGCGTTTTCAGTTCCCCGTGCCTGAGACCTTTGTGCAGCAGCAGATTGACGCTCGCCTGGAGCGTGGCCTGCGGGCTCTCGCTCAGCAGGGCATGACCACTGAGGCGATGCGTCAGCTCGACTTCGGACGGCTCCGCGAGGCACAGCGCGATCAGGCGATCAACGAGGTGAAGGCTTCGCTGGTTTTGGACAAGATCGCCGATCTCGAAGGTGTCCAGATCACGGATGAGGACCTGGAGCGCGAGCTGCTCATGCTTTCCATTCAGGCTCGTGAGCCGATCGATACGTTGCGCAAGCGCCTGGCTGAAGATGGTTCGCTGCAGCGGCTTCGTGAACAGATGCGCCGCGAAAAGACAGGTGCAGCGCTATTTGAGAAACTCGCAGCGTAGCATGGAGCCACTGGCAGCCCGTGATCGCGTTGTGCGGCACCGGCTCGCTTCATGGATGAACGGCACGCGCTTCAACAGAAAGAGAGAGATATGGGACTGATACCGATGGTGCTCGAGCAGACGAGCCGGGGCGAACGCTCCTACGACATTTACAGCCGTCTGCTGCGCGACAACATCATCTTCCTTGGCACACCGATTGACGACAACGTCGCGAATCTCATCATTGCGCAGCTGCTGTTTCTCTCCGGCGAAGACCCGGAAAAGGACATCCAGCTGTACATCAACTCACCAGGCGGTTCCATCTCCGCCGGCCTAGCGATCTACGACACGATGCAGTACATCAAGAACGATGTGCAGACCCTGTGCATCGGTCAGGCTGCGAGCATGGGTGCCTTTCTGCTCATGGCCGGCAAGCGTGCCAAGCGTTTTGCCCTGCCGAACTCACGCATCCTGATCCATCAGCCGTCCATGGG
>CAXTFS010000328.1:0-4054 GCA_964243395.1 uncultured Acidobacteriaceae bacterium
GACGGGGCGGCCGGCCCGCGCGCAGGCTTCCGCGAGGTTCTCGCGGGCGCGCTGAAGATTATCTCGGATGGACACAGTTTTGAGTGTACGGCGCGTCCGTACGCCGGCGTTGCATCCAGTTGGGGTCTTCGCTCGTCTCAGAGAGTGGTGGCACACGCTCGCGGAGCAACATCTTTCGCCCATCCGGGTTATAGCCGCTGAGAGACACAAAGCACCAAGGAGTTTCGAGTGATGTCTACGTCCCATCCTCTTCAAGCTGTTGTTCGCCGCAGCCTGGCGCTGGCCATCGTGGCCGGTGCGGGTCTTGCCACAGCCTATGCGCAAGAACCGGCTGCGGCTTTGAACGCTGATTCCGCTCAGCCCTTTGCCTTCCAGACGCCCACCCAGGCTTTTGCCCTGCACACGTCGCAGGATGATCTTTTCTCGAGCTCACTGTCTTCCGGCGATGCAAGCGAGGCAGCCGGTCAGGCCGCCACCACGAACCTGGCTTCGTTGGAGAAGAACTTCCATCTACCTGGGGCGAATGCGCAGTATGGCCGTCGTCGCTACGGTGCACCGCGGTATCGCGGCGGAAACACCAACCCGGATGGCTCAGAGAAGTACGACGCCTTTGTTGGCGGCGGCGTTGGGCTGCCGCTTGGCAATAGCCATAAGTACACCACGGCCAGCTGGGGCTTTCAGGCCGGTGCCGGGCGCAACTTCAACAAGAATTTCGGCCTGAACGTGCAATTCGACTTCGATCATTTCGGCCTGCAGGGCAGCAACCTGACCCAGCAGTCGTTTGTTGAAGATCCATTGAACGAGTTTGGCCTGCAGGGTGCGACGGACGGTTACAGCCACATCTGGTCGCTTACGCTCGATCCGATTTACAACATTAAGTCCGGCGAAGGTGTCGGGGCGTATGTGACCGGCGGCGTCGGGTTCTACCACAAGATCACAACCTTCACTACGCCGGAGCAGATCACCGGGTATGACTATTACGGTTATCCCGAGACGTTTGTGGCGAACGAGCCGTTTGATAGTTACACCTCGAACTCCCCTGGGGTAAACGGCGGCTTCGGTCTTACCTATAAATTTTCGCGGTTCGCGAATGAGCGTTTCTACGCTGAAGTTCGCTATGTGGTGACCTTTAACTCACAACGTCAAGGAATTAACGGCAGCAACTATAACCAGTATGCGGACACGGTTCCGCCGTACTCGTACCCCACGACCAACCTTTACCCGGCGAATAGCAATCGCTCGACGTACATCCCGGTCAAGTTTGGTATCCGCTTCTAACTCTGATCGCCGGCGAATGTAGAAAGGCCCACCGAATCCGGTGGGCCTTTCTTTGTCCCGATGCCTCTTCAAACACCGACGGGATAGGGTTTCTCGTGTAGATCTTCTCCAACGCTGCCTTTGCTCTCAAAGAGCCCCTGAAATAGGCTGAGCAGGCCGGTGTACCAGTAACCCAGGACAAAGAGCAGCAGAAACGGAACGGTGAAGTAATTTTCGGTTGAGACGGCGTACCAGACCGTTGCCGCGAAGTAGCACCCGATCGCGAGCTCAATCCAGGGAATGACACCCAGACGCTTGCGATAGACCTTGGCCTGCGACCGTTCGCCTTTCTGTTGCACGCGGTACTTGGGGGTGCGCGCAAAGGCGCTCTTGATGCCGAATAAGGCCTCCAGCACAGCCTTAGTGTTCGTGATCGTCAGGCCCACACCGAGCGACATCAGGAACGGCAGGTACAGAAACGTCTTATACCAGCGCCCGGGGAATAACTCTTTCTGACTTACCAGGTAGAAGCTGGAGACCGACATCGTGGACGCCATAAAGAGGGGCAGATCGATAAGAAACATCTGCAACGGGCCTTGCCATGAGCGGATGATCATCGCCGGCATAAGCAGGGTCGAGAGCACAATCATCAGCGGATAACTGATGTTGGCGGTGAGGTGGTACCAGGCCTCGAGCTTGGTGTGGAACGGGACGTTCGAGCGCATGACCCGGGGCAGAATCTTCTTGCTGGTCTGGATAAGACCCTTGGCCCAGCGCGCCTGCTGTGTTTTGAAGGCCGTCATCTCGATGGGCAGCTCAGCCGGGCACTCCACATCCTGCAGATACTTGAAGCGCCAGCCTTTGAGCTGTGCGCGATAGCTCAGGTCGGTGTCTTCCGTGAGCGTGTCATGCTGCCAGCCGCCGGCCTCGTCGATCGCGGAGCGCCGCCACATGCCCGCGGTGCCGTTGAAGTTGAAGAAGACCCCGGACCGGGAGCGGCCGCCGTGTTCCAGCACGAAGTGGCCGTCGAGCAGAATCGCTTCGACCTGGGTGAGGAAGCTGTAGTCGCGATTCAGGTGCGTCCAGCGTGTCTGCACCATCCCGATGCCCGGCTCTGCGAAGTGGTGGACAACACGCATCAGCCAGTCAGGCGAAGGCACAAAGTCGGCGTCGAAGATGGCGACCAGTTCGCCACGCGCGGTTTCGAGGCCGTGGGCGAGCGCCCCCGCCTTGAAGCCGTGGCGGTTTGTGCGATGCAGGTAAACGATGGGTTGCGGTGGAAGGCCGTCGTTGCCTTCCGCATAGCGGGCGACAACCTCGGCGGCAACTGCCTGGGTTTCATCCGTCGAGTCGTCGAGCACCTGGATCTCAAAACGGTCACGCGGATACTGGAGCCGGCAGATGGAATCGATCAGCCGATCCACAACGAACTGCTCATTGAAGATGGGGAGCTGGATCGTCACGAAGGGCAAGTCCGCTTCCGGGAAATGCGCTGGAGGGGTGTCGGAGTGCGCCTCGCGCCGGCGATTGCGGTAGTACAGCCACACCAGTTGATAGCGATGGATTCCGTAGAAGGCCAGGATCAACATGACCAGGAAGTATGGGATCAGCAGACCGATGTCGAAGCTGTTCCAGCGGTAGGCACCCCGAAAGGTGTGATCCGCGTAGTGAGTTTTCCAGTAATGCCCGAGGCCGCGGGAGACAAACAGCAGGGCAAGCGCGTTGAACGATGCGAGCAGGGAACCGGTCTCCGATGCAGTGGCGAACCTCTCCATTCTAAGCGGGGGCTCGCATGGCCGCGCGATTGGGTAAGCACAACCTCTGCCGGCTCGGCTATAATCATCTTCGATCCCGCAGGAGAGTTGGCCGAGTGGCTGAAGGCGGCGGTTTGCTAAACCGTTATAGGACCAAAAGTTCTATCGGGGGTTCGAATCCCCCACTCTCCGCCATTTCCTCGAAGTGCCTGTAAACAGAACCAAATTGTTGCATGTGACACTTCCTGTGACATATACAAAAATCCTGAAAGCATAAAGCGAATCGCGAACCTCTCGTGAGTATTTGCCTGTGAGGGGTTTGCATTTGAAGACGCTGAGAGCTCGCCTGTATGTTCGCGTGCGCCTGTCTGGTGACCGCGACGGCTTTGTTGAACCGGTTTGGAATCGCAACCGCACCTTACGTGGCGGCCACGCCCGGGTTCAGGGGCAACCGAAATATCACCCGGAGTGCTGCGACTGCCTCCGATACCTGCGCAAGGGAAAGAGGACTCGGCAGTCTGTTGGCGCAGATCCGGAGATCGCTCTGGTAGCCCTCCGGACCTTTTCGGGCTAAGGGCGACTGCTGAATTCGTTCGTCGCCAATGGCCTCTGGCAAAATCCTGATTCTTGCGATTGGGCTGGGTGTTCTTCTCCCTATGTTATTGGCCTGATCCACTTGCTTGCCCAACTCAAATGGGCTCTGGCTCATAGACGCCGAAACCTAGAGTCCCGCATACCAGTCGTAGCCTAACTTGGTCCAGTAATCGTCTGGCTTCGTGTTGGTATAAGCGATGAGTCCGATGCGCTTAATTTGCTTGTACCCGTACTTGGTAGGCATGTGCAGTCGTAGCGGTGCGCCATGGTTTTGGGTCAACGGCGCGCCCATCATTTCTGTTACGAGCAGTGTCTGCGGATGCCGCATGACATGCAGGTCGTAGCCGGTGTAGTAGTCACCATCTGGCGTTTCCATGTAGACGTACAGAGGCTCCTTACCATCGATCAGATCTGGCGGATACAGATCGATGAAATCGGCCATACGAACG
>CAXTFS010000329.1:0-4050 GCA_964243395.1 uncultured Acidobacteriaceae bacterium
GGTTACGGACGACGTGATCCCCGGGGCATCGGTGCAGGCGCACCAGTCCAAGTCGCCGGATGAGCAGCCCACACAGCCGCCTTCGCAAAACACGCCGCCCGGCGGCACTACGCGCTACGGCAACTTGGGCATCACCGACCAGAATCTGCAGGGCAAGCAGGGGCAGCAGAACCAGCAGGGGCAGCAACACGGCAAGCCGCAGGGCGGGCAGGCGAAGCCCTCGTCCAGTGAGAGCAAGCCATGAGCGCGTGGCTTGTTCGGAGGCTCATCTCCGCAGCTAACCCGAGCTTGAACGGCAGTCACATGGCGGCCGCGGCTTCGCTTGCGCTGGCTACTGCGCTTGCGGCACAGACCCCCTCGACAGTGCCCACGCCTTCGCCGGCACTGCCGCCCACGCAGACCGACACGCCGCCGACGCAGCAGCCAACCCCGGCGCAAAACCCCTCGCCCTCGCCGGCGCTGCCTTCGGACCTGACCTTGCCAGCGCTCAGCCCGGTGCCCGATCAGCGCTCCGTCCCAACCGGCACGACGCCTTCCACTGGACCCGCGAACCAGTTGCGTGCACCGGCCGTCACGCCGCTGGATGGGCACGTCTCCCCACCCAGCGCACCAGCACCGCAGATCACGCAGGCACAGGCGAGCACGGTGCGGCCCACGCGCGAGGATGCGCACGGACTCACACCAGACTTCCTCGGGTTCCTTGGACCGTACCAAAGGCCCACGGTGCCGCAGCTGTTCCCCGGTGATGCAACGCGCCTCACGCGGCTTGTTCGCGACGGCAAGCTGTACCTCAGCCTGCAGGACGCGCTCGCCCTCGCGCTCGAAAACAACCTCGACGTGCAGGCCGAACGCTACGACCTTACGCTGGCACGCACCGATGAGACCCGCGCCCGTGGTGGCGGCAATCTCCGCGGCATCGACTTCGGTATCGCCGAGCCGCCGGCCGGTGTTGGTGGGCCGGGCTCGCCTCTGCTCAACGCCGCCACGGTTAACTCCAATCCCACGACGCCGACCGTTACCGATCTCACCTCGCTGAACTCCACCGCGCAGGCGCAGACGCAGCTCGGCGAGTTGGGCACAGGATTTACCTACGCGCTTGGCCCCAACATCCCGCTGTTTGATCCACAGTTGATCGGCACGGCTGGCTATTTCCGCCGATCGAACACCGTCACGCTCGGCAGCACGACCGACACTACGGGAACCGGCGCAGGCAGCGGCGGCACAGACAGCGGCAGAACCGTCACAACGCCTCAGCCGCTGAACTACATCGCGCTGAACCTCGCCTATCTGCAAGGGTTTTCGACCGGTGCGCAGCTTGAAGCGATCGTCAACAATGACCCGCAGGTCATCTACGGCTCAGCTTCGCAGATCAACCCGTTCTCCACGCCCAGCACGTCCGTCACGCTGACGCAGCCGCTGTTGCGCGGCCGTGGACGCGACCTGAACCTTCGCTTCCTGCGCATCGCACGCACCGACACCAGGATCTCGCGCCTGCTCTTTGAGCAGCAGGCCCTGGAGACCGTGTACGGCACCTCGCGGCTGTACTACGATCTTGTCTCACTTGGCGAAAATGTGCTCGTCAAGGAAGAGTCCCTGCGCGCCGCCGCAAAGCAACGTCAGGACGATCAGGACCAGGTGTCCCTCGGAACGCTGGCACCGATTGAGCTGACCCGCGCACGTGCCCTCGAGAGCTCCAGCCGCTTCGATCTGACGCAGGCACAGGGCCTCTATAAGCAGGAGGAGATCATCCTGCGCAATCAGCTGCTGCGCACCGCTTCACCGGTGTTCACGGCGCAGTTTGACGAGATCATCCCCACAGATCGGATCACGGTGCCCACGGAATTGGAGCCGCTCAACGTGCCCGCGCTGGTGGACCAGGGATTATCCCGCAGACCGGACCTGGCGCAGGCACAACTGCAGGTGCAGGTGGGGCAAATCAGCACCGAAGGCAGCCGCAACGCAGCGCTGCCACAGCTCAATGTCTATGCCAATGTCGAAACCCGCGGTTCCAATGAGCAGCCGTATGAGACGCAGGGTTCCATCGGCACCGGCCTGCCCACCACACCGCAGAACCTCGCACTGGGCGGCCTGCGTGTGTCCACCATCTACCAGGCCGGCGTGCAGTTGACGCTGCCCTTGCGTAACCGCGTTGCGGAGGCCGATGCCGCGCGCGATCTCGTGCAACTGCGCCAGGTGCAAAGCCGTACCGAGAAGCTCGCACAGGGCGTGCGGCAGGATGTGGAAACAGCAGTCGTTGCGTTGCAGACCTCCGATGCGGCGTATCGCGCTGCTTCGGCAAGCCGTGATTATCAGGCGCAGCTACTCGATGCGGAACGGGATAAGCTCTCTGTGGGTCAGTCCACCGATCTCGCCGTGTTGCAGGACGAAGCGTACCTTGCCCAGGCGCGTTCCACCGAGATCGCCGCGCGTTCGAACTACATGAAGGCGCGCATCGAACTGGATCACGCGCTCGGCGATCTACTGGAGAAGAACGGCATCGCGCTCGACGACGCCATTCGCGGGCAACTTCCCCAATAAGTTGGGAAAAACAGACACCAACGCAGAAAGAGAGTTCGTCGTAAGGACCACCTTGGTAAGCGGGAGGTGCCCAGCTCCCCAAGGGGATCGACTCACGACGAGGGTCTCTAATCGACGGGCTGATTCTTCTTCGGGCGGCGATTCGCCTGCAGCACCTTCTTACGCATACGCAGGCTCTTCGGTGTCACTTCGACCAGCTCATCATCGGCGATGAACTCGATCGATTGCTCCAGTGTAAGCACCTTGAACGGCACCAGGCGCACCGCATCGTCAGAGCCGGAAGCACGCATGTTGGTGAGCTTCTTTTCGCGCACGCAGTTGACGTCCAGATCGTTGTCGCGCGAGTGCTCGCCGATGACCATGCCCTCGTACACTTCAACGCCATCGCCAAGGAACAAGATGCCGCGATCCTGAATGCCATCGAGCGCATACAGCGTGGTGACGCCCTGGCGATCGGAGATCAGCGCGCCGGACGGCCGCTGGGGAATCTCGCCCGTATACGGGATGTATTCGCCGGCAATCGAGTTCATCACGATGGTGCCGCGTGTCTCGGTCAGCATCTCGTTGCGCAAGCCGATCAGGCCGCGCGAGGGCACCTTGAACTCCATGCGCACGCGCCCTGAGCCGTGATTGGCCATCTTCACCATCTCGCCTTTTCTTGGTCCAAGACGCTCGATCACGGTGCCGACAAAGTTCTCCGGGATGTCGATGGTGAGGATCTCGGAGGGCTCCATCAGCTTGTCGTCGATGCGCTTGGTGACGATCTGCGGACGCGACACCATCAGCTCGAAGCCTTCGCGCCGCATCATCTCGATGAGCACCGAAAGCTGTAGCTCGCCACGTCCGAGCACCTTGAAGGTGTCCGGTGAGCCCGTGTCTTCCACGCGAATGGAGACGTTGGTCAACAGCTCGCGCTCGAGCCGCTCCTTGATGTTGCGCGAGGTGACCAGCTTGCCTTCCCGGCCGGCGAACGGTCCATTGTTGACCGCGAACTGGATGGCAATCGTCGGCTCATCGATCTTGATATTGGGCAGCGGCTTCGGGTCTTCGAGCGCGCAGAAGCTTTCGCCGATCGTGATACCAGGAATGCCCGCAACGGCGATGATGTCGCCCACCGTGGTTTCATCCGTGTCGATGCGCTTCAGGCCATCGAAGGTGAACAGCTTGGTGATCTTCACCGTCTCCAGCTTGCCGTCGACGCGCGAAAGGTTGACCTCCTGGCCATTCTTCAGCGTGCCATTGAAGACACGGGCAATGGCAAGGCGGCCAAGGTAATCCGAGTAGTCGAGATTGGTGACCAGCACCTGGAGATCGCCTTCGGCAGTACCCGGCGCTGCGGGAATGGTCTTAAAAATGAGCTCAAACAAAGGCTGCAGATCGGTGCCGGGCTCGTTCAAATCCATGGTCGCCGTACCGGCCTTGCCGTTGGTGTAGATCACCGGAAACTCCAGCACCGATTCATCGGCATCGAGGTCGATGAAGAGGTCATAGACCTCGTTCAGCACCTCCTGC
>CAXTFS010000330.1:0-3952 GCA_964243395.1 uncultured Acidobacteriaceae bacterium
CGCTATGAGACGCACCACAAGGTGCGGATCAAGGACTCGGCCATTGTGGCGGCGGCGGAGCTCTCGCACCGCTATATCTCGGACCGGTTTCTGCCGGACAAGGCGATCGATCTGGTGGACGAGGCCGCGGCGGCACTCGCAATCCAGATTGGCAGTGTGCCGGTGGAGATCGATGACCTGGAGCGGCGTGCGACTTCGCTCGAGATTGAAAAGGCAGCGTTGAGCCGCGAGAACGACGCGAACTCGCAGGATCGTCTGCATGCAGTGGAGAAGGAACTCGCCGAGGTGGGGGAGCACGCGGCCGGGTTGCGGGCGCGGTGGCAAAAGGAACGTGGTGCGATCGGTGAGATTGCTTCGCTGAAGGAGCAGCTGGAGGCTCTGCGCTTCGAGGCGGCCGAGGCGACGCGCAAGGGCGATCTGCAGCGCGCGGCGGAGCTGCAGTATGGCGAGATCCCGGCGGCGGAGCGGCAGTTGGGTCTGCTGACTTCGGCGCAGGATGATGCCGTGGCGGCGGATAAAGCGGATTCCTCCGCTGCGCTGCGAAATGACAACCGCGGAGGCGTGAGCGGTGGTGGCAAGGTCTCTGGGGCTGGCCGGCTGTTGAAGGAAGAGGTGGATGAGGAGGACATTGCGAGCATTGTTTCCAAGTGGACCGGGATCCCGGTGTCGAAGATGCTCGAGGGTGAAATCCAGAAGCTGACCGAGATGGAGGCGCGGTTGCGGGCGCGGGTGGTCGGGCAGGACGAGGCATTGATTGTGGTGGCAAACGCGATTCGGCGTTCGCGTGCGGGGCTCAGCGATCCCAAGCGGCCCATCGGCAGCTTTATCTTTCTGGGGCCGACGGGTGTGGGCAAGACCGAGACGGCGCGTGCGCTGGCGGAGTTCCTCTTCGACGATGAGAACGCCATGGTGCGCATTGATATGAGCGAGTACATGGAGAAGCATGCCGTGGCTCGTTTGATCGGCGCGCCTCCGGGCTATGTCGGCTTCGATGAAGGCGGGCAGCTGACCGAGGCGGTGCGACGCCGGCCGTATTCCGTGGTGCTGTTCGATGAGATCGAGAAGGCACATCCGGATGTGTTCAACGTGCTGCTGCAGGTGCTGGATGATGGGCGCTTGACGGATTCCAAGGGCCGCACGGTGGACTTTAAAAACACGGTGCTGATCATGACCTCAAATCTGGGTGCGTCGCAGTTGGCGACCTCGTGGGCCGAGGGCGAAGAGGGCTTCTCCGAGGCGAAGGAACGCGTGATGGGCGAGCTGCGCAAGCAGTTCCGGCCGGAGTTCCTGAACCGCGTGGATGACATCGTGGTGTTCCACCCGCTCGGCGAGAGCCAGCTGACGCACATCGTCGACCTGCGGCTGAACGATCTGCGCAAGCTGCTGGGGGATCGCCGCATCACGCTGGATCTGACCGATGCCGCACGGACTGCGATCTTCCATGCGGGCTACGACCGGGCGTATGGGGCAAGGCCGCTGAAGCGGTCGATCCAGCGGCTGGTGCAGGACCCGTTGGCGATGCGCATTCTGGATGGCCGCGTGCTGCATGGTGATCGTGTGGTGGTGGATGTGGACGGCGTGGGTGGACTGCAGTTCACCACGCCGGACCGCGTGCTGGCAGAGCCTGCGGCGGAGTCTGCGATCGTGTAGATGCTTGGATTTTCCAGGAATCAAATGCATTGCGCAGGAGCCGGAGCTGGAAGCTTCGGCCTTCACGCTGCCGTAAGCGAGCGGAGACGACTCCCTATACTTGGGGGATGAGATGGATCGGGCTCCCCTTGTTGTTCAGCCTCTCCGCGCTCCACGCCCGAGCGGCTGAAAACGGGAGCGGCTGGCCTGCCTATGGCGGAACCGTGGCGGGACAGCGTTACTCCTCGGCGCGTCAGATCAGTCGCAGCAACGTAAAGGCGCTCAGGGTGGCGTGGACGTTTCACACGCATGTCTTTGACACGCCATCGCCTTCTTCGAACTGGCGTGCTTCGTTTGAGGCGACGCCGGTGCTCTGGGACGACACGCTGTACTTCGACACGCCTTTTGACCAGGTGTTTGCGATCGACGCGTCTACGGGCAAGCTGAAGTGGAGCTACGACCCGAAGGTGAACCGCGAAGGTGGCATCTACATCGTGACCTCCCGTGGTGTGTCCCTGTGGCATGCGGCAAAGCCCCGGTCTGGTCTCTGCGGCAGCGACGAGATTCTGGTGGCCACGGTGGATCGTCGCCTGATTGCCCGCGATGCGAGAACGGGCCGTGCCTGTCCAGCCTTCGGCGTACATGGAACGGTCGACCTCACGCGCGGCGTGGATGTCGGCGAAAAGACGTTTCTGGAATACACATCGGTACCGACGGTGGTGAAGAACACGGTGGTTCTGGGCTCCTCGGTCGCCGACAACCAGCGCACCTTTGCGGCTTCGGGAGCGGTGCGTGGCTTCGATGCAAGGACAGGGGAGCAGCGGTGGTCCTGGGAACCAATACGCGACGTCGCGGCTGTGCGGGAGCACAAGGTCGGCAGCGGCAATGCCTGGTCGACCCTCTCTGGTGATCCGGCTAATGATCTGGTTTTTGTCCCGACGGGCAGTGCATCGGTAGATTTCTACGGCGGCACGCGACCGGGAGACAACCGCGATGCGGATTCGCTCGTGGCTCTGCGTGCGTCCACGGGAGAACGCATCTGGGGCTTCCAGTTTGTGCACCACGACCTTTGGGACTACGACACACCGTCGCAACCGGTGCTGTTTACCTTCCGGAACAACACGCCGGCAGTGGCGGTGACGACAAAGACGAGCATGGTGTTTGTATTTAACCGGCTCACGGGCGAGCCCCTGTATCCCATTGAAGAGCGGGCCGTACCGCCGTCCACGCTGGTCGGCGAACAGATCTCGCCGACGCAGCCATTCTCTACGCTGCCTACGCTGACCGCGTTACGCATGACGGCCGAGGAGGTGCATCTGGCCAGGCCGGCGGATCAGCAGTTCTGCAAGGAGCGTCTGGGCAAGGTGGACAACGACGGGGTGTTTACGCCACCGTCCAGCCGCGGCGTCCTGGTGTACCCAGGGGACCTGGGTGGTGCGAACTGGGGTTCCTCCAGCCTGGATCCGACGACGGGTGTGCTCTACACCCGCGTCAGCAACATGCCGTATCTGGTGCAGGAGCTGCCGCGTGTGCCTGCGACGCCCGTGAGGACAGATGCTTCGGTATCGGCGCAATCTGATACGGCGACCGAGTCACCGACTCCTCTTGGCGGGGCTTACTTATCACCCGACAGCGGGGGCATTCAGCAACGGGAAGGGTCAGGCCAGGAGGGTGCGCCGTATTGGCTGTCCCGTGCCGCCTTTCTGACTCCGGGCGGGGTTCCCTGTGGACCGCAACCGTTTGGTTCCGTCGTTGCGATCAACCTCAACACGGGACAGAAGCTCTGGAGCGTTCCACACGGAAAGATGGCGACCGGGGAACTGGGAACGGCGGGTGCCGGTGGAACGATCACCACCGCTGGTGGCTTGGTCTTTGCGGCCTCCACGAACGATAGTCTTCTGCGTGCCTATGACAGCGTGACAGGACATGAGCGAGGGCAAGGGGGGGGGCCGGTGGCGGCCAACGCTACGCCCATGAGCTATGCCGTTCGCGGGAGACAGTTTGTGGTTCTGGCTGCCGGCGGGCATGGATTCATTGGCAAGGGGCAGGCCGACAGCCTGGTGGCGTTTGCATTGCCACGTTCTTGAAGCAACGTCAGGGATTAAGGCTTTGTCAGCGCAGCACGGCCCCTCTGAGCGAGCGCCGGCTCTCACGCTGTCTGATGTGTTGGGGTAGCCTACGAAGGTTGTCACGGGAGCAGGGCGCACAGCAGGGTGAGTCGCAAAGCAATCATCATTGGGGCTGGGCCAGCGGGGTTGACGGCGGCGCTGGAGTTGCTGCGGCGTACGGATGTGCAGCCGGTGGGGTTGGAGGCGAGTGGGGG
>CAXTFS010000330.1:3962-4049 GCA_964243395.1 uncultured Acidobacteriaceae bacterium
CTCTCACGCTGTCTGATGTGTTGGGGTAGCCTACGAAGGTTGTCTCGGGAGCAGGGCGCACAGCAGGGTGAGTCGCAAAGCAATCAT
>CAXTFS010000331.1:0-1707 GCA_964243395.1 uncultured Acidobacteriaceae bacterium
CATCGCTGGTATTCGCCGGGGCAGTCGCCCGAGCCGATGATGCGCAGGGTATGGCGCAGGGACCGGTCGGGTCGCGTTTCGGCCGCGTCAATGGCGCGAACAAGGCGCGTATCGAGCCGCTCATCGGGGAGATGGAACACCTTTCCATGGAGCGCCAGCTGATCCCGATCATCCGCGATGCGGATAATCACCTCTGCTTTTACGGCTGCCGCACGCAGGCAGAAGATCCTTACGGCGTGTTGAAGTTCTTCACCTCGTACCGCATCCTGCGCTACCTGGAGCGCTGCTGCCGGCACTACCTGCTGCAGGTAGCCGGGCAGGTGCTGACACGCGACTTCATGGACTCCTCGATCGAGACGCCGTTGAAGCGCCTGCTGGATGAACAGGTGGAACAAGGCACCATCCTTGGCTATGACCTGTTTGTCGACAAGGACTCCAACAAGCGTATGCAGGGTATCTGTGACATCACGTTGAGTGTCATGCCGACCGGGCCGGCGGAGACCTTTGTACTTAAGATCGACGTTCCCGAATTCAGCCGCCCCGAACCGGCAAAGAGCTAGCGCGTCAACGGAGGTTCACGATGGACGAGGGAAGGTTGCGAATGACGGGTGTTCGTATTGGCTCCTCGGCTCGCAGCGTCGAGCAGACCGAGTCAGATCACCGTGGGACCGCGCCCGGACATATCAGGGCCGGTTCCTCCGCCCGCATGGCTGAGGACGAGAAACGAAGCGGCGCCAGCGCCAGCACGGGTACGGCCGGCTTCTCTCTGCGTGGGCAGGGCGGCCGTGTACTCCGTCATGAAGAGGCAGCAACCTCCCGTAGGCCTGCAACGACCGTGACGGAGGATCGTACGGCTGCGCATGGTCAATCGGGTTCGGAGGCTGCGGTTGGGTCCAGGCTGGTCCAGCCCACCGACCTCGTAACGAGCGAACTTTCCCCAGTTTCCACCGCGCCCCTGCAAACGACCGCGGGCCGGCTTCAATCGATGTTCCGAGCGCTCTTCAAACCTGGCGGGCCCTCCGCAAACTTGTAACTGCACCATACCCACGCAGCAACCAGGAGACGTAATTTCATGGCAAATCCGTACCGCGCCACAGTGACGATCGACGGCCAGAAATTTCAGGCTGTGACAACCAGCGTGAAATTCAACACGAGCAAGGACCGCGCCGGCGTTGCGCAGATGGGCTCGCTTTCGACCAAGATTCGGGTCTGGGCCGACCTGCACGATGATGTGAACCTGCCCTTTTCCATGGTGCAGAACCTGTTCAATCTCGCCAACGTCGTTACCCGCGACAAGATCAAGCCGATCAAGATCGAGTTCTGGAAAGACGATTCGCAGCAGGACGCCCTCATCTCCTACAGCTTTAATGGTTGGATCCGGCGCTTCGAGACCTCCAATCCGATGGACTTTCTGCCGCGTGGCCAGGCCATCAGCACAGAGGATGTGCTCGCCGAGGGTGCAGCACCCAGTCTGAATCACATGCTGGTGCTCGATCTTGAGCCAGCGCTGAATCAGCAGAACTTCTCGTCCGTGCAGATGAGCAACTAACCTCCCCACCTGGCGCCCGCACCGCTGCCAGCACTCCAAGCTGCTCATAGCCTGCGCCCCAGGCGCAAGAACGAAAGGACTCCCGCATGGCATCCACACCGTACCGCAGCACCGCCACCATCGACGGTCAGAAATTTGATTGCCTCTCCATCTCGGTG
>CAXTFS010000331.1:1717-4043 GCA_964243395.1 uncultured Acidobacteriaceae bacterium
CACCGACAAAGATCGCGCCGGCATGCCCCAGATGGGCTCGCTTTCTACGACCATCCGTGCCTACGTTGACTTCCATGACGACTTAAACATCCCGTACTCCACGATGAGCAATCTGTTCAATCTGTCGAATGTGGTGACCAAGGACAAGATCAAGGCGATCAAGCTGGAATTCTGGAAGGATGATTCGCACCAGGATGCTCTGGCCTCGTACAACTTCAATGGCTGGATCAGCGGCTTCCACACGCTGAACCCATACCAAAGCGACGATCAGCTGGCCAATGAAGATCACGCTGGCGTGAACCACGTGCTGGTGCTGGACATCGAGCCCGTGATGAACCAACAGAACTTCAGCGACATCACGTTGACAAACTAAGTGCGTGACGGGCAAGGTCGGAGCTTCCTCTGATCTTGCCCTTTCCCTTCTGGAGCTGGTGCTGTGCAATCCCTCGCGTTTCCCATGCGGCTTCAGGAGAACGGTTTGCTGCAACGCGAGGAGCGGATCGCCTCGCTTGTTGCCCTGCTGCAAATCATGGCCAGGACGCCGCGCGGTTCATGGCAGGCATGTCCCGGCTTTGGCCTCCGCGATCTCTTCGAAAACACTCGTCAGCGCGCCGACACGGCACGTTTGGCGATGCTGCGCATCAACGAGTCGCTGCTCGATCTACAGATTCGCGACTTCGTGGTCACGGAGATCGTGCGGGAACTGAGTCCTGGGCGCGACACGGATACCTATGCCATCACGCTTGAAAACGCGGCTACGGCCGAGACCGTAAGCACCAATGTCAGGTACGAGCAGTAAAGAGATCTCCGGTAGACGAGGTAGAGGTTGAGTTCCCACACGCCCGATGTCTTTGAAATCGATCGCAAGCTGCGGGATGACTTCCGCCGCCGCGTCAAAGACTACGGCGTCAGCACCGAAACCACCGATCCCCTGCTCGCCGTGCTCTTCCGCACCGTGGCGCAACAGATTGAGCAGGTCTACAGCGATACCGGACAGCTGCGTCAGTCGCTGCTGCATGAGCTGATGAACGGCCTGCACATCCAGCAATACCTGGCGCGTCCCGCGCAGGCGGTTGTTCGTCTGATCAACGAGCTTCCCGAGCCGCGTACCCTGCGTGCCGGCGTGGAGTTGAGCGCAGTGGCTTCGTCGGGTGAGCGCCTGAGCTTCAGCCTGGATGCTGCGGTCGAGATCTCCCGGGCACGAATCGCGTTTGCCCTCAGCTACCAGGACCAGGCGATCCGCTTGATCTCCGGGGTGGAGATGAGTGAGGCCGTCCAGACGCTGCGGCCATCGCTGGATGCCGTTCCGATCGGTCTTGGCCCGCAGCCCGCCTTGTTTCTGGCGATCGAACAACTGCCGGCATCGCTGTTGAACCGACATGGCATGTTCTTTGAGCTGGGTTCCGGCTCCTATCCGGTGCAACATGCGCTCTGCCATGAGCCATGGTGGATCTTTGGGGAAGACGGCGAGCTCTCCGGCGAGGGTCTGCTCCGGCCCGAGCGCATCAACAGCGGCGTCTACCAGCTCGCCTTCCAGGTGCCGCATGCTGGCGAGGAGACCGCCAAAGCGACACCCCTGCCCAGCATCCCGGACGGCTTTTACAGCGGCCGCCAGTTCGTGTTCCCTGCCATGCAGCCGGGTAAGCCTCTGCTGTGCCGGGTGCCTCGTCTGCTGGAGCCGGTCATCGCGCGGCTGGTCAATCGTGACGCGTCGCAGTTGCTGGAAAAGCCGCGGCTCTGGATCAAAATACCCATGCCGTCCGGGGTTCCGGCCTTGCACCATGCCATCGATGGCATCCTGCTGAACACCATGACGGCCTCCAACGTGTTTGCGCGCAACCAGACAATTCAGTTCGACCGTGACGGCATCTCGATTCCCCTGGTAAAAGGGGGTGGTACACCGGAGCACCTGGTCGCGCCCATCGCCGTGATGAGCGTCGACAACGAGCCGTACGAGCCGGGCAACCTGCCCCACGCCAAAGCCTCGGCTGGCCGGTACGAGTTGGGCAACGGCCGTCTCACGCTGCATCCCGGCACCCACCCCGAGGGCGCGCCCCATACCGCCGCGAACGTCCGGCTCTGGCTCACCAATGGCACGCTAGGCAACCGCGTCGGACCGGGGGATATCTCCGGTTTCGCGAATGCGGCGGCCCTGGCCGGCATCCGCGTTGCGCCGTTCACGGCGGCTTCGGGAGGATCGGATGGCGAGGACATGGCCAGCGAGGAGCGCCGTTTTGCCGATGCGCTGTTGACCCGTGGTCGCATTGTCACCAGAGCCGATCTCGAGACCGCCGCGCTTGCCATGGATCGGCGCATCCTGCAGGCC
>CAXTFS010000332.1:0-4024 GCA_964243395.1 uncultured Acidobacteriaceae bacterium
GGTGAATGCGGTCCGAGGTGAGACGGAACAGATCGACGACATTGACGAAGCGAATCTTCAGGTTGGAGAAGTTCTTCTTGAGGATCGCTACAGCGGCAAGTGCTTCCATGGTCGGGATGTCGCCCGCACAGGCGATCACCACATCGGGTTCCACGCAATCATCCGTGCTGGCCCAGTCCCAGATGCCGATGCCTTTGGTGCAGTGCAGCACAGCCTCTTCCATGCTGAGCAGGACAAGGTGCGGCTGCTTGTCCGCCACGATCACGTTGAAGTAGTCCTGCGAGCGCAGGCAATGATCGGTGACGCTGAGCAGGCAGTTCGCATCGGGTGGAAGATAGATGCGCGTGACGTCCGGACTCTTGTTGGTCACGATATCGAGAAATCCGGGATCCTGGTGGGTGAAGCCGTTGTGATCCTGTCGCCAAACCAGAGAACTGATGAGCAGATTTACCGACGAGATGGAAGCACGCCAGCCAAGCTCTTTCTTGCATTTCTCCAACCACTTCGCATGTTGATTGAACATGGAGTCGATGATGTGGATGAAGGCTTCATAGCTGGAGAAAAAGCCGTGCCGGCCGGTGAGCACATAGCCTTCAAACCAGCCTTCGAGCGTTGTTTCGCTGAGGTACTCCATCACGCGGCCGTCGGGTGAGATCTCTGTCCCATCGGCATCTTCGGGCAGGTACTCAGCCTCCCAGGTCTTCTTCGAGGCCTTGTAGATTCCCTCCAGCTTGTTGGACGCTGTCTCGTCCGGACCGAAGACACGGAAGTTGGACATGTTGCGCTTCATGACCTCGCACAAAAACTTCGCGAGCACACTGGTGGGGCTCTCGTAGATCTGCGCATGTCCCTTGGGGTCAACGCCGTAGTCCTCAAACTTTGGCAGATTCAGCGGCTTGCGTAAGAGGCCGCCGTTGGCGTGCGGATTGGCACTCATGCGCCGGTGGCCGTGAGGAGCCGTGGCCTGCACCGCGGGCATGAGCTTGCCGCCCTCATCGAAGAGCTCTTCCGGCCGGTAGCTGCGAAGCCAGTCTTCCACCAGCTTCAGATCCTCAGGGTCGGTCTTTGCGTCCGTGACGGGTACCTGATGGGCCCGCCAGAAGTTTTCGACCTTGTGCCCGTGAACCTCTTTCGGGCAGCCCCACCCCTTGGGCGAGCGAAGGACGATCATGGGCCAGCGTGGCCGGGTGGTGTCGCCGGTCGTGCGCGCGTGTTCCTGCAGCGCCTTGATCTCAAGCACGCAGTGCTCCAAGGTGTTGGCCATAAGCTTGTGCATCGCTTCCGGCTCGTCGCCTTCGACAAAGTACGGGGTATACCCGTAGCCCTTCAGCAAACACTCCAGCTCGTCATGCGTGATGCGCGCGAGCACGGTCGGGTTCGCGATCTTGTAGCCGTTCAGATGCAGGATGGGAAGAACGACACCGTCGCGGATCGGATCCAAAAACTTGTTCGCATGCCATGACGTGGCAAGCGGACCGGTCTCGGCTTCGCCATCACCGATGCAGCAGGTGACGATCAGGTCCGGATTATCGAAAGCAGCACCATAGGCGTGCGCAAGACTATAGCCAAGTTCGCCACCCTCGTGGATGGAGCCGGGAACCTCCGGCGTGCAGTGGCTTCCCAGCGCACCCGGAAACGAGAAGCGTTGGAACAGACGCAGCAGGCCAACCTCATCCTGGCTGCACTCCGGGTATATCTCCGAGTAGTGACCTTCGAGATAGCCGTTGGAGATAGAGGCAGGGGCGCCGTGACCTGGGCCTGCGATGTAGATCGCGTCCAGGTCATACTTGCGAATCAGGCGGTTCATGTGCACCCAGATCAGGGATTGTCCCGGATCGGTACCCCAGTGCCCCAGCAGACGATTCTTGATGTGTTCCGCCTTCAGTGGCTCACGCAGCAGAGGATTCGCCTTGAGGTAAATCATGGAAGCGGACATGTAATTGCAGGCGCGCCAGTACGCGTCCATGTTCCCCAGTTCATCCGCGCTTAACTGTACATCCGGTACCGTTTGGCTCACGTTCTCTCCATTCTTACGGCGACGCAGAAGGGGCTTTGTCTAACACCTGCCGCCATCCTATGGCAGCGAGAAGACAAGCATCCTGTGCACAGTTCCTAGAAGACGCCTGGCCTGTGAATGAGAGGTTACGCTACGGGCGTGTCTGCGCAGCGCGGCAGCGGAGAACAATCTGCTCAAACTGCTCGGCGCGGTGCAGGGAGGTGTGATACGCCAGGACGCGTTCGCGTGCCCGCCCGCCGATCGCGATCCGTTCCGCGTCCGTGGTGTGGCGCAAAAGGGCGACGACTTCGTCCGCGTCCTTCGGCACGAGAATCTCGCGACCCGGCGTGAGAAACTCCTCAAGTCCCGGCCAGCTGTCAGAAACGATGGCTGCTCCGCAGGCTGAGGCTTCAAAGAGGCGGACGGAAGGGGAGTAGCCTGCGGCCACCATGTCCTGCCGGGTAAGGTTCAGCGTGAAGCGCGCAGACGAGTAGAAGGCCGGGTGCTCCGGGGGCGACAGATGGATGATGCGCTCGACGTTGGCTGCCCAGGCAATCCCGGCCGGATACTGTGGGCCGGCCACGATGAAGCGGTCGTCGGACATGGCTCCGGCTGCGGTGTTCAGAAGCGACATCAGCTTTGGTTGCCGGTCTGGCGCGTAGGTGCCCAGGTAACTCATGGCACAGCTGAACGCGGCCCTCGGCGGCATGGGTTTGTACAGGTCGGGGTCGACCGAGCAGTAGAACGGCACGGCCCACGGTGAGCCAAAACGAGTCTCGATTTCTCCGAGTGCTGGACCGCCGGTGAAGCTCAGATACGCGGCGTAGTGCGGGATCAGGTCGGTGCGAAGGTACTCCGTACACCCATGCTGGCGGAGCGAGGCCAGGGTGATGGGCGTGTCGATGTCGTAGAAGAGCACCGGGCCGAACCCTGCCGCAAGCAGCGCTGTTGTGGTGTCAATCGCGTCGGGGAAATACGAGCCGATCACAATGGCGTCCGCATCGCGGCTGAGCTCAATCAGTTGCTTCGCGTCGGCAGCCCAGTCTTCGTAGAGGCGAACTTTGCAGAAGGGGGGCGTGGGCAGGTCGCGATTGCTGCGATACCACTCGACGTCCCGTTCTACGAAGGTGATGGTGTGGCCACGGCGCGCGAGTGCCTTGCAGAGCGAACGGTACGTGGTCGCATGGCCGTTGCCCCACGACGAGGTAATCGTCAGGCCATAGATCACGATCTTCATGCGCGCGGGCTCTCCGCAGGCACACTTTGGAGCGCTCCTGCAGCGGTACGACGCCATCCGTGAACGTGGCGCCAGTCGCTCATTGTGGCTGGTGGGCTTCCTTGCGGGCCAAGTTCACCGCGTCGCCGCGCCGAACACTCGCGAAAGGCGTAGTCGGCCTGTGCTGCTCGCTGCGCGTAGGTGTGATCGAGGAGACCACGCGCATGGAACGCCGCGCCAATATGTTGGCGCGCAGCGGGATCATAGCGAGTGAGGGCGGAAACGACATCTTCGGCCGATTTAACGACGAGGATCTCCTGTTCCGGCTCAAAGCAGTCGGCGATCCCGGGCCAGTCGTCGCACAGCAGACAGGTGCCCGCACCGGCGACCTCGAAGACGCGGGTCGGCGGCGAGAAACCGAACTCGGCCATGGAGGCGCGGTTGATGTTGAGTACCATCGTGGCCGAGCAGTTCACGCGGTTGTGGTCTGCCGTGGGCACGTGGCCGAGCCAGCGCACATTGGGCGGCATGCCCTTATCGCCCCAGCCTTCGCCGCCCAGGACGAATTTCGACCCAGGGGCCAGCTCGGCTGCGCGAAGAAAGAGTTCTTCAACGCGTGCCTCGCGATCCGGCAGGCGGTTGCCGAGAAAGACCACGTCACAGGCGAGATCCGGATCCGGAGCCACAGGGAAGTGCGTCTCCGGATCAAGGCCGTTGTACATGCTGTAGTAAGCCTTGGCGCCAAACTCCAGGAAGCCCGCACAGGCGAGCGGACCGCCACCGTAGGTCAGGATCGCATCGTAGCCGGCCGT
>CAXTFS010000333.1:0-4006 GCA_964243395.1 uncultured Acidobacteriaceae bacterium
GCTTCACCTTCTGGATGTTTTCTCGAATGCGCTCGGCGACGATGCAGGTCGCGTCCACGGTCGCATTCGGCAGCAGCACGGCGAACTCTTCCCCACCCCAGCGGCAAAGCACATCCAGACCGCGGATGGAATCCTGCATGCGTTCCACGGCCAGAATCAGGACCTCATCGCCGGTCTGATGACCGTACTGGTCGTTGACCCGCTTGAAGTGGTCGATATCGACCATCAGCAGGGAGAAGGGCGCGCCGGAACGCTGGCTGCGCAGCAGCTCCTTCTCGCACCAGCGCAGAAAGGTACGCCGGTTATAGAGTCGCGTCAGCGGGTCCGTGCTGGCCATGTGCTCGGCTTCGGCGGTCAGGGTCGTCGTGGTCATCCAGAAGAAGCCAAACGCCAGCCCCAGGGCAATCGCGATGAAGAGCGAGAATGCGACGAACTCCAGCTCGAAGTGCATGCGCCGGTCACGAATACCGAAGGCCTCGGCCACGCTGCGAACAAGATTAAACGCGCCGAAGGCCAGCAAAATGACCGCGCTGAAGATGGCCGGGGGACGCACACTGTCCTTAGCCAGCCGCATCAGCACGCGAGCCGTCGTGGCGCTCTGGATCGCGACCAGCAACCCGATCGACACGATCCGCACGCGGCCGGTGGTCACGTGGGTCAGCAGCAGGATGTCGACCAGCGCCTGCACACCAAGCAGCATGCCGCCGCGCCACAGGCCCGTTAACGGGCTCCGCGCGACGCGCAGCACGGCGATGTGCAGCAAAACAAAGGAGCTGAGAAGCGCAAGGTCGGCCCCAAGTACCGACAACACCGGCTCACCCGGGATCAGCAGCAGGCCCGCCCCGAACGCACCGGCGGCAAACGCCGCGCCGAGCCAGCTCGTCCCGAGAAGACTCGGGCTGAACAGGCGGACGATCAGGAGCGCGAGGCTCCCACAGGCGAGCACGACAACTCCGAACAGGAGAACGATCTCAGCTTCCATACCGAACTTTCAGGCGCATTTGCGCGTGCGCCGAACGGCGATCCAGGGCCCACTTCCTTTATCGACGAAAAGCTGGAAAAACAATAGAACACATCCGGGTCACTTTCGGGTGACGAGGGTACCGAACGGTAATCCCCCGCCGGTGCGTGCCTCGCACCCTCTGGTACCCGCTCGCGCCTCTAGAAACGTTTCCAGACCTGGCGCCGGATGGCGTCCCGGCCACCTTCTTCGCCGGCTATGGCGAGTACGCCGGTCAACCAGCCGCTAGAAGCTGAAGCTGCCGTGCGCCGTAATGGCGCGATTTGCAGCCGTGATGCCGGAAAAGTTGTCCGCCAGCGAGATCGAGTGCCCGAAGTAGGGTGAGGTCAGCACGCCCACCGGCGGCCCAGGGTTGGTGTGGTTGAGCACGTTCTGCGCCTCGACCGAGAAGCGCAGGCGATACCGGGGATCGGGCCTCTCGGTAGGCGGGGTCTGGCCAGGGGCAAGTTTCTCAGGCGCGGGTCGCGGGCCGAAGTAAAAGCTTTTGGCAGCCTCAACCTGCAGTGACACATAGGACGGAGAGTGCCCGTAGTTGATCGGCACGATCGTCTGCCCGGCCATGGGCACCGTATCGAAGTTGCCATAGGCCGTACGCACCACCGACGCCCGGGTGAGGTCCGTCGCAAAGGCCGGCCGGTCGTTGAACTGCGTGTCGCCGTTCAGATCCGTCCCGGTGGTGATGTTGAAGGGCGCTCCGGAGCGCGCGCCCAGAAACATGCCGCCGTCGATGTGATGCTGCGCGCCGTACCACATGCCGGCATACAGACGCTGCAGCGGGATCGATGGGCGGCCATAATCCTGCGCGAGGTTGTACTCGTTTGAAGGAAACGATGTCGCTCCACTGGAGTCGGTACGGCGACGTTGCACGTTGTAGTAGCCCCAGGCCGATAGGCGCTTGGTCGGCTGCAGATCCGCGTGCACGGAAAAGACCTGGCCGTGCCGTATCCCGTCCGAGGAGAACTGGTAGATGTTCTGCGTTCCACCGAACGGCCGGATCGCGGTGGACGGATCGGCAGGGTCATAGGTGCCTGGCAGAGGAGCGTTGATGTTACGTGACAGGTACTGGTGATCGCCGCGAACGCCGCGGTAATTGAGGCTGACGCTGCCCTTGTCGCCAAAGCTGTGCTCCGCGGAAAAGCTCCCGATGAGCGCGTATTGCACGTGCAGATCGGGGCTCACGCGATAGATCGTGGGCGCAGTGGACGGCAGGCCGGCCGGCAGCGGGATCGCCGGGTAGAAGTCGGGGTTCTGCAGGTAGTACGACTGCTGCGACACACCATTCTGTCGCACCGCGGTGAGCAGATTACCCACAGCAAAGCGGTCATAGAACATGCCGAAGCCGGAGCGCAGGACGGCCAACGGTTCCTTGTGTTTGCCGCCCGAGAGCAGCGAGTAGGCAACGCTGAGGCGCGGCGCCGGATTGAAGTGGTCGGGGATCGCGGTCTGGCTCTCCAGGCGCAGGCCGTAGCTGAACGTCAGGTCCGGCCGCAGCTTCCAGTCATCCTCGGCGTAGACCGAGAAATCGGCCGTGCTGACCTCCGCCGACGGATCACCCGCCGTCAGATTGAACTGTGAGGCCCCGCCCCCCTCGGCGCGAATCGCCGCTGGGCTCAGGCCCGCTGCGAGCCCCTGCACCGTTAACTGGTACGCCGTCAGACTCGGAAACGTGTACGCACCGTTATAGCCGCCCGTGGACGTATTGGCCTCGCGGTCCAGGCGGAAACGCCCGCCCGTGTGCAGCAGATGTTTGCCGAAGACGCGCGAAATGTACTCCTGCACCTCGTAGTGGTCCTGGCTTTCGGTGACCGTCTGCGAGCCGCTGCCACCGCCCGAAAACGATCCCTGCACGATCAACGTGGGTGCGGTGCTGTTCGGGCTCTGGCGCAGGCGCGTGCGGATGTACTCAAAGCGCGTCTCCAGCACGGTGGAGGCGCCGGCGGTCTCCGTATCGCTGAGCTGCAGCGTCTGCGCGGTCGTGTTGGTCGTGACACCCTCGGACGGCAGCACAAGCAGACCGACGCCGCTGTTGGCCTGCGTCGCCTCGCTCCACTCATAACGGCCGGTGAAGGTGTTCTTCTCGCTGATCTGGCGGTCCAGGCGCCCGGAAACGATCGCGGAGGTCTGCGGATTGGGCACCGCCGCCGAGGTCGTCACGGGATCGCCGTTCGCATCCAGGGTGGCCGCATTCACGACCGCATTGTTCTGCTGGTCGATGCGGTTCACCGCGAAGAAATACGACGTGTTCTTCCCGATCGGCCCGGTCAGGTTTCCGTCGAAATAGAGATCGTGATACGGCGGTTGCGGCCCGGTGTACGGGTTGCGCGCGTTGAAGCTCTGGTCGTTGCCGGAGAGATCGAGATTGCCGTGGAGCTTGTCGGCACCGGGCTTGGTGAAGATCTCGATGCGGCCGAAGCCGAAGTCGTCGTACTGCGCCGAGTAGGGATTGCTGTTGATGCGGATCTCGCGAATGGCTGTCTTGGGCGGAAAGGTCCCGCCACTAAAGCCATCGACAAAGATCTGCGACCCGCCGCTGTCGCCGTCCCCAGCCATCGCCTGCACCTGCATCTGGAAGGTGGTGTCGTTGTCGGAAAGCGTGGCCAGGCGGTTGCCGGAGAGGCTCAGCGCAGTGGGATTGCGCTCCGGGTCCGTGCTGTCGGTGTCGGCGGAGTTCACGTTGACCACGGCTGCGTCGGCACTGATCGCCAAGGTAAGCGGCAGCTCCGCCATTGCGGCTCTGCCCACGATGAGGGCGGGGCGTTCGAGCGTCACAAAGCCGGGCGCGCTGACCGTGAGCGCGTAGTTGCCAGCAGGCAAGCGGACGCTGAAGTGCCCCACGCCATCGGTGATCGCATCGCGCGTCGCCGTCTTGCCGGCGAGATGCAGCGCGGCGCCAGGGATACGCGCGCCGGTTGCGTCAGAAACCGTACCCACGAGCGCGCTGCCCCCCTGCGCCTGGGCCGGCGGACAGAGCGCAGAGAAGCAGAG
>CAXTFS010000334.1:0-3982 GCA_964243395.1 uncultured Acidobacteriaceae bacterium
GGGGCAGAAGGTCCGGAGGAAAGGCTTCGCCATCATCCTCGACGATCAGCTGCACACTGTCTTCGCTCTCCTCAACCGCAGGTCCAGGCCGAAATCCAGCGCTAGGCTGAAGGAGTTTGTAGTGTCAGGCTGGTCAAGAAAGAGAACAAGACAAGCAGCGCGGATCTCTTTGCTGCTCGTTGCCGGCGCGGCTGCCGGATCAGTGTCGCTGCAAGGGCAGGAGCCCCAGGCTGAAGTCCTTCGTCCGGCCGATCTGCCGGACGCTCCCCAACCTGTAGCCACCGGGTACGAGAGGGATGCGAACGAGACCCGCAGCGATGACCTGAGCCTGAAACGAACACCGCAGCGGCTGGTTCGGAATGAGTGGCAGATCCTCAGCTCTCCGGCTCGGATCACCAGGCGCGATCTGCGCTGGCTGCTTCCCGTTGCGGGCGTAACCGCCGTGGCCATCGCGACAGACTCAAGAGCCATGCGTGATGTTGTGAGCACGAACGCAGGGTTCAACAACGCAAACGACACCGCCTCCGGCGTTCTGCGCGATTCGTTCATCGGCGCGTCCCTTGCTCTTTTCAGTGCAGGCGAACTGGCGAAGCAGGATGGGCTCCGCAGTACAGGCCTGCTGGCCGGCGAGGCCATGGTCAACGCCTACGCAACGAGCGAGGCTATCAAATACGTGACGCTGCGAGAGAGGCCGCCGATCGACAACGCCCGGGGGCACTTCTTTTCAGGTGACGCGGCTGGGGACCCTTCGTTTGTTTCTGGCCACAGTATCGTCGCGTGGTCCTCTGCCGCCGTGCTCGCAAGCGAGTACTCGAAGCCATGGGAACAGATCGGAATGTATGGTGCTGCCAGCGCGGTCTCGGTGACGCGCGTTCTGGCGCAACAGCATTTCCCTTCGGACGTGCTTCTGGGGTCGGTCGCCGGCTGGCTGATTGGCCACTACGTCTTCCAGGCACACAACGAAAGGCCGCATGGCAAGCATCCGTCGAGTGCGTCCAGCGGACGGCCTCGCGGCATGGCCGGGCGTTCGGGCAGTTGACGATCCATTGAGTAGGCTATTTCGACCAGCTTGGTTTCTGTTTTTTCGCGATTTTCCTGGAGTGCGTACCGCGCAGGTCTCCTGCTCAGCGTGGGCACCATGGCCTGCGCGGGACAGCAGCTGAGTCTGCACCAGGCGATCCAGGAAGCGATGAATGCTCCCCTGGCGCAGGCTGCGGCTGCTCGCACAGAGGAAGCTCGCGGCCAGCTGCGGCAGGCCGGCCTGGGGCTGAACCCGCGGCTCTTTCTACAGTCTGAGGACTGGCGTCCGTGGAGCAGCGATTTCGACTTCCCGACGCAAACGGAAGACTACGCCTTTGTCAGCCAGACGCTGGAGCTGGATGGCAAGCGGCACAAGCGCGTGACCGTAGCCGACGCACGGCTGGGCCAGGCGCGCGCGCAGGAAGAGATGACCCGGTACACCATCGCCGGTCGCGTCGCTTCTGCTTACTGGAGTGCGGCTGCGCTGGAGCGGACAACAGCGCTGCTCAAAGAGGACATGCAGGCCGTCGATGAGATGGTGCGTTACCACAAGGAGCGCGTGAATGCTGGAGCGATGCGAGGGGTGGACCTGCTGCGCATGGAGATTGAACGAGATCGCCTCCTGTTGACACTGCGTTCCACGGAGCGTGACGCTGCGCAGGCGCGACTGGAATTGTTTAAGCAGATGGGAAGGCAGCCAATGGAGAACGTACAGTTGAGCGACGCGATCGACGCAGCGGTGAAGATCGAGCCGCCTGCTGAAGAGACCGTTCTGTCCAGGCGCGCGGACCTGCAGGAAGCCCGCCAGGCGTTGACCGTCGCGGAGGCGGATGTGAAGCTGCAGAAGGCCAACGGCGTTCCCGATCTGGATCTGATCGGCGGGTACAAACGGAATTCCACAAACAATACGGGGTACGGTTCGGTGCAGGTTCCCCTCCCTTTTCGCAATAGAAATCAGGGCGAGATCGAACGTGCCGAGGCCAGCGTGCGGTTTGCGAAGGCTAACCTGCTCGCGCTGGAGGTGCAGGCTCGAGCCGAGATCGCGCAGGGTCAAGAGAGCTTTCGACGCCAGCAGGAGATTGTGACAGAGGTATTGCCGGACATGCGCGCCAAGGCCCGGGAAAATCTGCAACTGGCGACCGAGGCGTACCGGATCGGCGGGGTGGACCTGCTGCGTTATCTGGACGCCGAGCGAACGGAGTTTGATGTGGAGGTCAGTGCCTTGCGCACCTATGCCGAATACCAGCAGGCAGCGCTTCGGCTGCAGCTGAGCATTGGGGTTCAGCCATGAGGCTTGGCTTGCGGGTGGCCCTTGCGTTGAGTATGGCGGCCTGTGGGCTGTTGAGCGGCTGCAAAGGCGGTGGAAAGGCGTCCGAGGGCGGCCCGACGACCGCTGGATCCAGTAAGGCAGGTGGATCGGACAAGGCCAGTGGCGGTGCCGATCCCACCGGCAAGTCCGGCTCGGGCTCCGGGGCGACAGGCAGCAATGGGGGATCCGCGGATGCGGGTGTGCCCGTCGGCAGCGTCAAGATCGCGCCCGAGGATCTGGGTAAGGCCGGCATCCGTGTGGCGTCGGTGGATGCGCGCAGCGTGGCGCAGCAATTGTCTGTGTCAGGGCAGGTCGTGATGGACGAGAAGCACACGGATCATATCGGTGTGCTGGCAGATGGCCAGATCGAGCGCGTTCTGGTACTGCCTGGGGACAACGTGCATGCCGGGCAGACACTCGCCTACATGCATAGCCACATGGTGCATGAGACGGAGGGCGCGCTTACACAGGCCTACGCCGCAGTCGACCGGCAGACCGCGGCGGTAAAGTTTGCGGAAACGAACCGAGACCGCTATGGGCACCTGCTGCAGCTGCAGGTGGCTTGCCAGGATGAGGCCCAACGTGCGGACCATTAGCTGAAGCAGGCGGCGAAAGATCTTGCGGATGCGCAGGCGAGCGTGCACATGGAACGTGAGCACCTGTCGGAACTGCTGCAAGTGCAGCCGTCGACGCTGGTCCCCGGTCATCTTTATGACAAGGAGCTTATTCCGGTGCGGGCAGTTGGGGCCGGCAGTGTCATCCAGCGTGAGGTAACACCGGGGCAGGTCCTGACCCTTGGATCCGACGCCTTTATTGTTTCGAACCTGTCGACGGTGTGGGTCTCCGCAGCGGTCAATGAGAAGGATCTATCCCGCGTTCGGCGTGGCGCACGTGTTACCGTCACCACCCAGGGCTATCCGGATGTCAGCTTTCATGGCACGGTGATGATGCTCGGCGATCAGTTGGATCCGCAGACGCGTACGGTGCCGGTACGTGTGCAGGTACCGAACCCAGGCATCCGGTTGCGTCCGGGCATGTTTGCCACAGCGATCATCGACGAGTCGGCCACGCGCACCGCGGTCTTTGTGCCGGAAGCCTCGCTGCAGGATGTCAACGGGCTGCAGGTGGTCTTTGTGACGGCCGATGGGAGCACGTTCCAGGTGCGTGCCGTCAAGCTGGGTGTGCGGTCCGAAGGGATGGTTGAGGTGACAGAAGGCCTCTCCCCTGGCGAGCGGATTGTGGTCGACGGCGCCTTCATGGTCAAGGGCGAGCTGCTGAAGGGCAGCGTCGGCGAGGGCTGATGAGCAAGGTCCTGGACTTTCTGCTCGACAACCGCTGGCTGGTCGCCGGTGCCCTGCTTGCCCTGATTGCGGGCGGCATTGCCGTGATGCTGCGACTGCCACTCGAGGCCTTTCCCGATCTCACCAACAATCAGGTGGTCGTCACGGTGCAGTGCCCGGGGATGTCTCCGGTGGAAGTCGAGCAGCTCGTGACCTTTCCCGTCGAGACCTCCATGATGGGCTTGCCGAAGCTGCAGACGGTGCGCTCCACGTCGAAGCTGGAGCTGTCCATGGTGACGGTGATCTTCGACGACAGCATGGACAAGTACCTTGTTCGTCAGCTTGTCTCGGAGCGTATTAATCAGGTGCAGGG
>CAXTFS010000335.1:0-3939 GCA_964243395.1 uncultured Acidobacteriaceae bacterium
GGTACACGTTGTGCACGAAGCCCGAGACGAACTCGACCTGATCGCCATTGGGCAGCTGCACAGCCACCTGCACAAACGCCACGCAGCGGTAGTTGATGCCGAGACTATAGGTGACATTGCCCCTCTGCACGGTAGCGGGCGGCAGGTTCGCCATCGCCGCGGCATTGACGCTGGTCACGACATGGATGAGAACGTCTCGTGGATCGGCCTGGCTAACGTACAGGTAAGAGGCGGCATAGCCGTTGACCTGGGTGTTCTGATCCACGCAGATTGCCACATACTCCTGGAGGTTTCCTGTATAGGTGATACCTGCGGCAAAGAAGATGGGCGCCTGCATGGCCTGACCCGCCAGCGTACCGGAGCAGGCAGTGAGCGCGGCAAACGTCGAGTTGGCGTTGGTGATCTCCGTGAATCCGGCGATGGCGATGCGGTCTACGCCGAGGTCCGCTGCCCGTGCCTGTTGAAACGCCGTGACGAACTCCGTGGCTCTGCCTACGCCGCCAAAGTTCCTCATATTCTGGTGAAACAACCTGACGCTCATCTGGTCCTTTCAACTCTGCAAGGAGGACGCGCTTCCATGATGCTGCAAAACAACAGCAGCCGGAAAAAAATATTTTCGGAGATCGTGTGTAAGGGTACCACAACAGGGTATGGTGAAGAGGCCATGACAAGCGCAAAGCTATGATGAGTTCCTGTTCTTTGTTGCGTAGGATCAGAACACCACACCGTCGTTTACCGCGACAGCGATCTCCTGCTCCGACCCTAAGTAGCGCTCGGTCGTCTGGATGGAGCTGTGCCCCAACAAGAACTTGATTTGCTCCAGGTCGCCGCCGGCCTTGCGGCAGAGCTTTGCGCAGGTTCGCCGCAGGTCATGAGCCCCGAAGCGCTCGATCCCGATTTGCTTCGCTGACTCGGTCACCACAGACCAGGCCGCCCAATCACTCAGGCTCTCCCCCACCGTGCCGACCTTGTTGACGGAGCGAAGCAGCGGCCCTTCCTCGATCCCGGCCGCGGTCTGCCAGGCGTTGATGCCCTGCTTCACCCAGACCGGGACAGCCACAGTGCGGATACGACCGCCTTTGCCGCGGAGATTGGCGATCACCCAGCGGTTCTCCCGCTGCTGGATCTCCTCCACGGTGAGCGAGGCCAGTTCTCTTCTCCGCAGGGCGCAGCCGACGAGGAGCGCAAGGATGGCGAAGTCGCACTTGCCTTTGAGTGTGGAGCGATCGGGAACCTGGAGCAGTTCCCTCGCCTGCTCCTTGGTTAGCCAGTTGCCGAGCCGGGTGCCGCGCTGCCGCACATTGCGGACGTCGGTCAGGTTCGAGGCTTCCTCCGCGGACAACAGACCGTTGCGCTTGGCTTCGGTCACCATCTTCCGCACGGCCGCCAGCCGGACGTTAACCGTCGAGGGCGCCAGGTCTTCCATCGAGGTCCGGTATCTCAGCCTGCCCGATCTGGATGCTCTCGATCCGGCTGCGTTGAAGGCGATGATCCTTCACCAGCACGCTCATGCGCAGGTCCAGCATGAGCAGTTGAGTTCGCGGGCGAGCGAGATCGAGCGCCTGGTCCTGCTGGTCGAGAAGCTGCAGCGCATGCTGTTCGGAGCCAAGAGCGAGAAGGTGCTGCGCCAGATCGAACAGCTGGAGCTGCAGCTGGAAGAGCTGCAGGCGGCCAGTGCCATCGAAGAGATCAGGGACGCTGCCAAGGCAGAGCGGCCCGTGCCCGCGAAGCCGTTCCGCGTCCACTGCCTGAGCATCTTCCACGCGAAGTCCATACCCACATGCCCGATCACGACTGCTGCCCCGACTGCGGTGGCAAGCTGCGCGAGCTCGGTCAGGATGTGGCCGAGATGCTGGAACGCGTCCGGGCCTGCTTCAAGGTCATCCGCCACGTACGGCCGAAGCTGAGCTGCGATGCCTGCGACCGGATCGTGCAGGCGCCGGCTCCGTCGCGTCCTATCGACCGCGGGCTCGCCGGCCCGGGTCTGCTCGCGCATGTGCTGGTGTCGAAGTACGCCGACCACCTTCCGCTCTATCGGCAGTCGGAGATCTACGCCCGCGAAGGCATTGACCTGGATCGCTCGACGCTGGCCGGCTGGGTCGGTGCAACGAGCGAACTGCTTACCCCGCTGGTAGAAGCCGTGCGCAGCCACGTCATGGCTTCCACCAAGCTGCACGCCGACGACACACCCGTGCCGGTGCTCGCGCCAGGCAACGGCAAGACGAAGACCGGCCGGCTCTGGACCTACGTGCGGGACGACCGCGCTTCCGCCGATCCGACCGCGCCGGCCGTGTGGTTCGCCTACTCGCCCGACCGCAAGGGCGAGCGGCCCCGCGAGCACCTGAAGCTTTACCGGGGCGCGCTTCAGGCCGACGCCTACGCCGGTTTCCAGCAACTCTACGAAGCAGGAACCATCGTTGAAGTCGCCTGCTGGGCACACACCCGGCGCAAGTTCCACGAGATCCACATCGCGCATGCCTCGCCGATCACGACCGAAGCTATCGAGCGTATCGCCGCACTCTACGCCATCGAAGCCGAGATCCGGGGCAGCACACGCGAGCTCCGCAGAACGATCCGTCAGGCTCGAGCAAAACCCCTGCTCGACAGCCTCTTCCTGTGGCTCGAAACGACGCTCGCAAAGCTCTCCCGCAAGTCCGACACGGCGGCGGCGATCCGCTACGCCCTCTCACGCCGGCCCGCGCTCACCCGCTACGCCGACGACGGCCAGCTCGAGATCGACAACAACGCCGCCGAACGGGCGCTGCGCGTCGTCGCGCTCGGCCGCAAGAACTACTTCTTCTGCGGCTCCGACGCCGGTGGGGAACGCGCCGCACGCATCTACTCGCTGCTCGGCTCAGCCAAACTCAACGGCTTCGACCCAGAACTCTATCTGCACCACGTCCTCGAACGCATCGCCGAATACCCGATCAATCGCATCCACGAGCTCCTGCCCTGGAACGTATCGATCAACAGCACCCACACGATCACACCAGAATAAGTGTCCACATAACCTTATGAGGACACTTATCCCTAGCACCACTCATAAAACGGCACAGACCGAACGCTTACGGAGAGGCGGTCGACCTCGTCGAGGATGTGGCTGGAGAGGACGAGGTGCATGCCCTGGCGGCCGAGCTCCTCCAAGAGCGCAATGGATTCGGCGCGGGCCATGGGGTCGAGGCCGTTGAGCGGCTCGTCCAGCACGAGCACGCGGGGATGGTGCGCGATGGCCTGGGCGAGCTTGAGGTTTGTTTGACTCAGGACACTAGGAGACTGAGGAGCGCTCTGCTGCGGCTGACAGGTGCCAATTTTTGCTCCGTCTGGAGGTACTTACGGTATGCTTTCGGAAGCTAGCGCTCAACTTGAGGTTTCGATTGCGATCCCAAAGTCGTCCCTAAAGCTTTTATCAAGAATGGCCACTGAGATAATCAGGCTATCTGCCTCCCGAGTTTCCGTAGTCCCTTGCTCTTATCTATTCTGCTCGTCTCAAGATCCATTGGACACGCGCAGACCGCTAATCTGGATAAGGGCCTTAAAGCCTTCGGTGCCACTTTTTCGGTTCCTGAGCGTGGGCAGATTTCCCTCAGCGGGTCGCTTTACTACAATGCCAAATTTATCTCATCCGTGAAATCAATCTGTCCAGGGAAAGCAGTGTCTCCGTTTCAGGCTGAGAACCCAGGATGTAGCACCATGACCTGGTGGCACCACCCAGTGAGAAGTTTTACTAAAGGATGACAGCAATTTTCATTCCTACGAAACCCTGCCACATCCGCTAAACTACTTCCGACGTACCTTCGATTTCTGCGCAGCTCTTGAGGGTTATGTGTATATGATACCGGCTACGTCAGCCTATAGGTACGTTGTGGCAAATGATTCCACGGGTGGCTCGCACGCAATGGGCCATACCTCGCAAGGCATCTGGCAGGCGCTTGATGGTTC